>JAGYMR010000270.1 GCA_018400515.1 Tangfeifania sp. | reverse complement strand
GCTGCCCCAGCCACTGCCAGCGTTCATTGACAATGGTTCCGATGTCGTTCAGCACCACAATGCTGTCTGCCACACGGCCAAACCATTCGGTCCGGTCATGCACACAGATGGTCACGAAATACAATCCATCACGGCTGTAGTCGTAACCGGCCAATCGGTTCAATTTGCGGTCGGGTATCTTCATCCCCTGTCCAACGTGCTGATGAGGGGCGCGAGGTCACGAGCGTCCCTCTCCATCGGATGGTTCTCTCAAGAGTCGTTTTCGCAATTTGCTCGGGTGATTGCGCTGATCCAAAATGCGGTAGACAATCACTGTTCCGTCATCAATCTTGTAGTAGGTGGAATAT
Organism: Tangfeifania sp.; assembly: GCA_018400515.1. Next base: position 3,434 of record JAGYMR010000270.1, on the reverse strand, counting down.
GGGAATCTTAGAGAAAGGAGACGGTAATAGCCGAAATGCCGACTATGAATTCCGGCATAAATAGAAAGGGAATCTATATCTGAAAACAGCGAGTCAAGAAAGTACTCCCCAAGCCCTTCTCCCTGATTTTCGTAGAAACAGCGGCCAAGATCAAGATCCCGGTATGCGGACATCAGAATCTTAATCTTCATTCGATGCCGATGCTCCTCCTCAACTTCTGCTTGGCAGTTGGCCAATCAAGAACATCTTCCTCACCGGAGGCTATTCGAGCCTCGGTTTCCCTAAGCAAAGCGCCATGCCAGGAGGGGGACTCCATCTCTTCGGAATCGCGACAAAGATCAGACCAAAGAATTTCCATGGTTTGAAGCTTTTCCCTACGGCTCATTGATGAAATTTGTTGTGTCGTGATCATGCTTAATTATATCATCGAAACACGAAAAGGCAATCCTTTTGGGGAAGAGAACGTGTGGGTCTGCTGCGCTGTACCCCGGCGACCGTCTTCGGGCGGCGGGGTGCGGCGTCAGCCAGCACCCGTTGGTTGCGCCCCCGGGGATTTTTCCCTCTCCTGCATAAAGCGGACAGCTGTCTCAAGGATAGAGGTGGAAACAGGGAGGTATTCAAAATCTAAAAACCGTTTTATTTTATTCCCGTCAAATTTACGGACAGCATTGGAGCTGGCGGCGGTTTCCCGGGTAATGGCAGGGGATTTTCGCGTGATTCGTCCCCAAATGGCAGCGCCCCGCCACGCCAGCGCAAGAAGAAAATCGGAGGCAAAAAACCGGGGTGGGGTTTTGCCGAGTGCACCGGCGATTTCCGAAAAAAAGGATTTATAACTCCGGTTTTCGGCATTCAATAAAAAGCGTTGATTTTTACATGCACTGAAATGAGGTTCCTCCATCAGCCCTCTCATGGCCCGCGTCACATCCCTGACATCCACAAACCCGGTAACCCCTTTGGTATAGAATTTCAGTCCTTCCCCAACGGCTTTAAAGAACCTTGAACTTCCAGAATCCCAGTTTCCCGGTCCCAAAACAATGGAAGGATTCACGATAACCGCATCCAACCCCTCTTCGATGCCACGCCAGACTTCGGTTTCTGAAAAAAACTTGCTTTCAGAATATCCCGAGACCTTCTTTGCAGGCATCCAGTTGGTCGTTTCATTCACCAGCTGCCCGTTTTTTGCATTTCCCAGTGCGGCGACCGAACTCACATGGCAAAATTTTTTCACCCCCATTTCCAGGGCAGCATTCACCAAATTCCGGGTACCCTCCACATTGATCGTCATCATTTCGGATCGTTCTTCCGGATTAAAAGCGACTACCGCAGCACAATGATAGACTTCATCGACGCCCTTCAAAACTTCCTCCATCCGGAAATAATCAAGGATATCTCCGGAAACCCACTCAATTTCCCTAAAAAGTTTCTCGTGATTGCCGGAATAGTATGAAAAAAGCCGCATCACCCGTTGCAAATTGCTCCTCTCCCGCTTAAGTGCCCGGACCGTTTTGCCTGCAGCCACCAGCTCATAAAGCAAATGCCCTCCGATCAATCCTGTCCCCCCGGTTACGAATACCATGCCTTCCTTTTTTCCACAAAGATAGAAAAATATATCCCCTGAATTCAAAAACGCGGCTTTCCTGACCATCCCCGTGGCCGGCAGTGTCAGTGCTCTGCCTCATTGATCCTGTTCCCGCGCATATATCATTGTGCCAGGGTAAAGCGGAAACTCACCCCCAGATTGGTATTTGATGTGGGGAAAGAGAGGGAGGTAAAGGGATTGTTCATTACTTTATCGAAAAAGACACGCAGCTGGAAACGATCGCTAAGCTGGTAATCGGCGGTGGTTTTGATCGTAAACGCACTTTGCCCTGCGGTGATCTGGTCATCGCCTTCCACAATTTTCCGGAGCACGGTTTTGTTTTTCCGGAAGGAAAAATCGGCCCTCAGATTCAAATCATTGGAGTAAGATTGCTGTGAATTTTTTGTTTTAATGATCAGATCCATCTGGGTAAAACGGTAGCCAACGCCAAAAGTATATTCACTGCTCAGCACTTCCGTCAGCTGGTTGTTGGCAAAGGAGAGTGTAAGGTTTCTTGACCTTTTGATCTCCCCCCGGGTTGTCAGATCACCTCGCCACATGATATCCATATTGATCAGGGGGCTGAAAGTTTCCATGATACTTACCGAATTAAAATCATAAGGCGGGATGAAGTTATTGGCCGTATTCCGGACGTAACTGAAGCCGTCGTTTTGTTCTTCATAGTTCAAATTGGTAATGAAGGAACCTACGTTATAGCTGGAACGGTAAGAGTGGGTAAGGTTCAGCGACCGGACATAATTTTTAAGCCAGGGAATCTTCGATGCCATTCCCTCGTAGCGAATACGCCAGTTGGGGCGGATGAATTTTATCGAGGGGAAGAGGCCCAGGGACATGGTGTATGGGTCTTTGTTCTGATAGGCCGCCAGGAAAGCGGGCACCATCACCTCCACGGAGTTGGGGCCGTAACCGTCGGGGAATCCGTTTTCAGGATCACTGGCCGAGGGATCATACCCGAATTCGCTGTTGGCATTCCTCCGGGCAGCCAGCCGCCGGGCAATGACGAGCCGGTTCTCTTTGAAGTTTTCAAAAGCCTCCGATTTATGAACCTCCCCTTTACCCAGGGCAAAAAAGGCGGTTCCCCAGGTAAGGGTAGACATGCTGAAATTCCCTTTTTCCGTGAAACTGTTGGCATTGAACCTTCCTGTTTCCGTATCATAGTTGTAGAACTCACTGATATTTTTGGAAAAAGAGCGGTTGGCGGTAACATCGATCCGCAGGTCGGGCAAGGGTTCCACCGTGGCCCGCATGCTCAGGCGTTCATTTTTAGTAAACATGTAGGGGGAGTTCAGTGTGGAATCGATGGTAAGCCATCCGTTAGCAGCAGCCCTTTGTGCAAAGTCATAGTCCTGCCAGCCAAAAAGAAATGGCATTCCCGGAGCAAAACCGGTTCGCGGTGCCTGGTTGTTCAGCCTACGCTCAGGGGTGTAAGTGCCTCCGCCAAAAACCTGAGGTTCGGGCAGATAGCCAGGCAGTACCGTTCCCCCATTCAGGCTGTAATTCACCGACACGGTCCTTACCCCCAGGAGCATCCGCGTGGTAAGGTCCAGCAAATCCTTCAAAAAGGATTGGTCGCCCGGTTTTCCGGATACCGTCAGTTTCGCCTGCTGTGCATCGGCAGAAGGGATAAACCGGATGGTATTCACATCAACAATCTCGGTTTTTCCCCGGATGAGGTTATTATCACTGCTGGTGACCACCACATTCACCTTTTTAGTATTCAGGTTATGGGTGATCTCCTGCGGGGTATCCGCCGACAGGTTCACATTGCTGGAGAAGGTTTGTTCCTCCGCAGGTTGCTGTTGATCGTCCTGCTGGCGGCTGCGCCCGCGGCCCG
>JAGYMR010000027.1 GCA_018400515.1 Tangfeifania sp. | reverse complement strand
GGGCATTTGTTTGTTAACTTTATATAAAAAGAAAGGGATTAAAATGAAAGCACAAATTAATTTGTTCGATGATGCGGGGTGGGAAGTTGCTGCCGAATATCCCGAGGGGGCCATGAAAAAAGTGCTGCGCGATGAGGGGGGTGCCAAAACAATTTTGTTGCGTCTCCCTGAAAATTTTTACATGGCGCCGCATTCCCATTTGACCACAGAGCAGCATTTTATTATTGAGGGTACTTACACAAGTGATGGGAAAGTTTACCAAAAAGGGACTTATCAGATTTTCAAGGCACATGAAAACCACGGTCCCTTTCAATCGGAGAAGGGCGCTTTGATCCTGGTGGTATGGGACCCTTATCCCGGGAAAATGTAGAAAAGCGGGAGGTTGATTCCGGACTTCCGGGAACAGCCATTTAGGAAAAATGTCAGGATCTCCGGGAGCGGTGTTTTTTTGTGAGGAAAAGTACCGGAAGATCTCCCCGGGAATCCTTTCCGGTTTCATTGGAATGCACGGAACTAAGAATTTTTTCCGCGAAAATATTTTTTGAATGAAGAAAGCATATTTATACCAAAAACTTGAAAACAATAACGTCCGGTGCAACCTCTGTGCACATCGCTGCGTTATACATTCCGGAAAAGCGGGTATCTGTCATGTAAGGAAGAATATTGACGGGGTTTTGTATACCCTGGCCTATGGGCGCACCATTGCGCAACACGTGGATCCAATCGAAAAAAAACCGCTGTATCATTTTTTCCCCGGTTCGAAAGCTTTTTCGGTGGCAACAGCCGGATGTAATTTCCATTGCCGCTTCTGCCAGAACCATTCGATTGCACAACCCGGGAAACGGGAACTTTTTGATGCCGGCGAGGAGGCCTCCCCCCGGGAGATTTTACAGCGCGTGGGAAAAACAGGGTGTAAAAGCATTGCTTATACCTATACCGAACCGACGATATTTTATGAATATACCTTTGATATTGCCCGGTTGACCGAGGGGAAAGGCATTAAAAATGTTTATGTTTCCAATGGTTATATGACCCCTGAGATGCTCGATCAATTCAATTCCTTGCTTGATGCCGTTAATATTGACCTTAAAGCCTTTCGCGATGACACCTACCGGCGAATTATCGGTGCCCGGTTGCAACCGGTGCTCGATTCTCTGAAGAAGATAAACCAGATGGATATCTGGCTTGAAGTAACCAGTCTGATCATTCCCGGCATCAATGACGATTCCGGAGAGATCAAAGCAATGGCCCATTTTGTGGCGGATGAGCTGGGGCAGGAAGTGCCGTGGCATATCAGCCGTTTTTTTCCCGCCCATCAAATGAAAGATGTGCCCCCCACGCCCATGGAAACTTTAAGGAAGGCAAAAGAAATAGGACACGAGGCAGGGCTTGAATACGTTTATATAGGGAATACCTCCAATCCCGGGGACATGGATACCAGATGCCCTCAGTGCGGTCACTTGTTAATTGAACGCTGGGGGTTTGGTGCTACTGCCAATCATATTCAAAACGGCCATTGTCCCCGTTGCGGAAAAGCGATCGCCGGTGTTGGACTCTGATGAAAAACCGGTATTGAGTGCTTTTTGTGGCGCTTCAAAAATGGTCGGTGCGGAAATGATTTTTATATTTGAGGGGATTTTTGATTTGAAATCAATCCAATGAAAGCAGTCGCCGCTTTGATGCATGTTCTTCTGTTTTTGCAGGAGGATGGATCGATGGCATGCGGACAAGCGATGGGCGGCATGTTAATGTGAATGTTTTTAATTTTCAATAATAAATAATTACAGTTTTTATGAAGTATCTGATTGTAGGGGGAGTGGCTGGTGGAGCTACCACTGCTGCGCGGCTTCGCCGTTTGGATGAAGCAAGTGAGATCATTCTGTTTGAACGGGGAGCCTATATTTCCTATGCCAATTGCGGCTTGCCTTATTATATCGGGGGTACGATTTCTGAACGGGACAATTTATTTGTTCAGACACCGCAGACTTTTGGAGCCCGATTCAATCTGGAGGTCCGGAACTTGTCGGAGGTTATTTCCATTAACAGGGAGCGGAAAGAAATTACCGTAAAAGACCTGCGCACCGGTGAACCCTACGCCGAGCCTTATGACAAGCTTGTATTGTCACCCGGGGCAGAACCTGTAAAGCCGCCCCTACCGGGAATCGGGCAGGAGGGAATCTTCACCCTCAGGAATGTTCCGGATACCGATAAGATAAAACGGTATATTGAGGAGACGAACCCGCGTCATGCGGTGGTTGTCGGAGCCGGATTTATTGGCCTGGAAATGGCGGAAAACCTTCACGAATGCGGACTCAAGGTTACCATTGTAGAAATGGCGGAACAGGTGATGACGCCCCTGGATTACTCAATGGCTGCCCTTGTGCACCAGCATCTGAAAACGAAAAACGTTGAGTTTTATCTGAATACGGCTGTATCTGCCTTTACAGAAAAGGACGGATACATTCAGGTAAAACTGGATTCATCCAGGACCATTGAAACAAATATGGTCGTGTTATCCATCGGGGTAAAGCCTGACAGTCAACTGGCAGGCGAAGCCGGTCTTGAGATTGGGAAAAACGGGGGAATTGTCGTTAATGAATACCTTCAAACCTCCGATGAGCATATTTATGCCCTTGGCGATGCCATTGAATTTGAAAATCCGGTCATCGGACAGCGGATGATCACCTATCTTGCAGGACCGGCCAATAAGCAGGGAAGGATTCTGGCAGACAACCTGGTCCGGGGAAACCGGAAAAAATACAAGGGATCTATCAATACCGCCATAGCCAAGGTCTTTGATGTTACTGTTGCCTCGGCAGGTCTCTCCGGGAAATTGCTGGGGAAACTGAATATTCCCCATATTGATTCCATTACACACGCCACTTCACATGCCGGATATTATCCGGGTGCTAAGCCCATGTCGGTAAAGATCTCTTTCGCTCCCGATACCGGTTGCCTGTTGGGAGCACAAATCGTGGGCTTCAGCGGTGTTGACAAAAGGATTGATCTCTTCTCCTCTGCTATTCAGAAAAAGGCTACGGTGTATGACCTGGCCGATATTGAGCATGCCTATGCACCGCCTTATGCATCTGCAAAGGATCCGGTGAATATTGCCGGGATGGTGGCTGAAAATATTCTTGACGGAACAACCGAAGTGGTTTCCTGGCGTGCGATCGCTGAGGAATCAACCGAAAACACCTTCCTTCTGGATATCAGAACTCCCGAAGAGTTCCAGTTGGGATCGATTGATGGGGCCGTGAATATCCCTCTTGATGAATTAAGGGAGCATTTGGATGAAATCCCACGGGATAAAAGACTCATTGTCTTTTGCGGGGTTGGCCTGAGGGCACATGTGGCCTGCCGGATTTTAATGCAAAGGGGATTTAAGGAGGTTTATAACCTTTCCGGCGGACTGAAAACTTATGAGACTGCCAGTCAGAAACAGAGCAATGAGGATATCTTTGCGGGGGATTATATCGGTCATGATGATCATATTTACCAGGGAAGGAAAAAAGATTAAAGGACCTTTCAAAAAACAGGGGGCAGCCATCCGGGGAAGGGAATGATTCCGGAAGGTCCCCCCTTTTTTTGAGGTTGTGTACGGGAAGATCGCCGGTGGATAAACCAGGCAAAAGGACGAATGCCGTATCCTTGCATTCACCAACGGCAGGTTCTCTTTTTGGCAGTGAATTAAAGCTTCAGGGCCAGGTCATAGGCATCGTGAATGGCATTTTCAGCTTTACCAACCGACTTCGCGTCTCCGACAGTGTACTCCGGTATCCTGGATTCCGGATGAAAGGGGATATAGCTTTTCATGCCCGCGGCAACAATGATTTTATCGACCCCTTCAATTTTTGTTTTCAGGTTATGCTCGTTTTCGATATAAACTTCCTTTCCATTAATCTCCACTGCTTTATGCTTTTTATAAATCTGCACCCCATGTTCCACCATTCTTTTCAGTGTTTGAGCTTTTTCAAGCATCTCCATTCCCCGCCCAATTTCATCCAGCATTTCCACAATGATCACCTGATTGTTCCCGTCGATCAGTTTCGAAGTCATCTCCAGTGCAATTAAGCCGCCCCCGACAATCAAGACGGTTTCATTCCGGGGTAACTGGTTATCGTCCAGAAAATCTGTCCAGTAATACTGTTTTAATCCTTTTATGGGTGGAATTAATGGAATCGCACCAGTTGCCAGAATGGTACGGTCAAACTTTTCGTTATTGATATCCGAGGCTTTTGCCTCTTTATATATTACAGGGATCTCCAGCCGGGAAATTTCAGCAGAGAAGTAATCGACAATTTTTTTCAGGCTTTTCTTTTTAGGTGGCAGGGAGGCTAAATTAAACTGTCCCCCCAGTTTGTCTTTTTCAAAAAGGGTTACTTGGAATCCCCGCTGCTTAAGAATAATGGCTGCCTGCATTCCTGCCAGTCCTCCGCCGGTCACAGCAATATGCTCCTCTGTTGCTGTCTTTTTCAGGTCCGGCATTTCTTTGTTTACATAGGGATTAACCACACACCCCATTCCTTTTCCCTGTTTGACATTGCCCAGGCATCCTTCTGAGCAGGCAAGGCAAGGCCGGATATTCCCGGGAATTTGTCCTGTGAATTTTCCAATGAAATCAGGGTCGGCAACCAGGGCCCTTCCAATGGCCAGGTATTCCGCCTGGTACTCTTTTTTTAGGAAGTGAATGTCTTCAGGAGTATTGATCTGCCCGACAAATATTACTGGCAGATGCACTTTTTCTTTGATTTGTGCTGCCATTTCCCAGGTTTTGCCTTTGGGCACAAACATGTGCTGGAAAAACCAGGGAGGGGTTGAACAGGAAGAGCCGGCCGAGATATGAATCGCATCCGCCCCATTGCTTTCAAGAAGCATTGAGAACCGGATCATCTCGTCGACATGAAACCCACCGGGAATCATTTCGTCCCCGCTGATTCGGGCGATAACAGGTATGCCGGTAGTCTCTTTTACTGCCGTCAGTACTTCAAGCGGAAATTTTGCCCGGTGTTCCAGAGGGCCGTTGTAACTATCGGATCGTGTGTTTACCGAGGGAGAGAGAAACTGTGCAAGCAGATATCCGTGACCAAACTGCAGTTCAATAAAGTCAAACCCGCTTTTCTCTGCCCGTTGGGCCGATCGGACAAAAAGTCCGATGGTTTCCTCCATCATTTTGCGGTCCATCGCTTCTGGCCGGGCACCACCATTTTCGCAAGGGGTGGCTGAAGCTGAAATAAAAAAGTTGCCCGGGATTTTAGGATTGGCCATTCTTCCGGGATGATTCAAATGGGCAATTGCTTTGGCACCGTTTTTATGAAGTACCTCAACAATGCTCCTGAGCCCGGGAATTTTGTCATCGTTGTCGATTCCCAGTTGTCCGGGAAGTTCCCTTAAGCCCTTATCGAGGTAGAAGGGTTCGGGCGTCACTGCCCCGGCATGATGGCTTCTTTCCCTGTAAAAACGGAGGTGGCTCTCATGGGCATATCCATCTTTGGCATAGCCCAGTTTGAGCGGGGCCATGATAAATTCATTTTTTAAGGTCTTCATTTGATTTACTTTAAAAATTTTGTCAAAATTACTTTTAAAGCCGCTGGATATACAGGTAAGCCTTTTGCGTATGAAGCATTTTTTTTTGAAATGTTATAACTCTTTTTTTATAAAATTGTAACGCCTTCTGAGCGAAAATTTTTGAAGACCTTAATTTTATCCTGGAATATTCCTGTTTTTGGGGGATCTTATTTAATTTTATCAACCGGAAAATAACGCACGGTTTGGAAGGAGATAAAAAAATAAATTGCAGGAAATGCGAAAAATTGTCGGGGTGTTTCCAGCTTTTGTACCCGGATCAGCTGGATTTTATAAACAGCAGGAAGACCCGCGTTTCCTATTTGAAAGGAGAAACCCTGTTTAAACAGGGGGCATTTGCTCCCTCCGTCATCTATATTCTGGAGGGACTTGTAAGGGTTTATTTGCAGACGGCCAGGACAAAACAGTTGAACATCCGTTTGGCTAGGCCGGGAGATTTTCTGGCTTTTTCCTCCCTTTTTGGTGCTGATCTGTACAACTATTCCGCAGTGGCTGTAAAAAATACCACCATTTGCATGATTGAAAAAGAGGCGATAAAGAAATTATTGCTGAAGAATACCGATTTCTCGGTTCGGATAACTACCCGGAATTGCAGGAATGAAACCCGTTATCTGGAGATCATACAAAACATTTCTTCGAAGCAAATGAGGGGTAAACTGGCGTCGGCCCTGCTCTATTTGTCATCGGGGGAGTTTGGCGATGATGTTTTTTACCATTTATCCCGGCAGGAAATCGCCGGCTTCGCCTCCATTACCCTGGAAAGTGCTGTGAAATTTATTAAAGAATTTGAAAAAGAGGGATTGCTTGAACTCCGGGGAAAAGATATTAAAATTACCAATATAGAAAAGCTTGAAGCCATTGCAAGCAGGGGGTGATCTGGAAAAGCCGGGGACCATTAATGATCTTTTCGTGGGCGGAAACTTCTTGCATTCTGACAAATCTTCCTTATATTTATGAGAAGAATAGTGTTTTTTAAGGGGCAAAAGCATGTGCTTCTCTATTATAGGGTGTTCCTGTTTTTTTTCTCAAACCGGGTACAGAAACACTGGAAAATAGTCCGGAGGCATCTTTGAATGGTTGGTTTTGGCCGTTGAAATTTTGTGCAGGAAATATTTGTATTATGAGAATATGTTTATTATCTTTCGTGATTAATGACTGATAATATCAAGAGGCAAAGGAGTTTTTAAGAAAGCTTTTTATAAAATTTATGTTTGTTATCGGAGTTTTCATAAAGCATTGAAAATATTAACGAATAAAAGGAGATTATTATGGCACTAAAAATTACAGAAGAATGTATCGCTTGTGGGGTATGTGTGGAAGAATGTCCGAATGAAGCTATTTCGGAAGGCGATCCGATCTATTCTATCAATCCCGATTTATGCACGGAATGTGTTGGTTTTTTTGATGAGCCGCAATGCGTTGAAGTTTGTCCGGTAGATTGCATTGTCCCTGATCCGGATCATAAAGAGAGCAAGGATGAATTAATGGAAAAGAAAAAGCGGATTCACGGGGAGTAAATGAATGATTTCCCCTGGAGTGAAACTTCTGATGATGGGTAAAATATTTAAAGGGGACCCCTGGTTTGCGGGGGGCTCCTTTTTTTGGATCGGGCAGAACCGAAAAGCCCCTTTTACTGCAGCAATTTGTTTTTTTCCAGATATTCAGCTGCCATTTCTATTTCAGTATACCACTCCTTTCCGTATTTACGGATGAGTGCATCTTTTAAAAACCGGTAGAGCGGAATATCAAGTTTTTCCCCAAGTGCCTCCCCTGGTTTGCAAATATCCAGTTTTTCGTAATTAACGGCATCGAAACGTTTATATTCTTTGATGCGAAGGGGGAAGAGGTGACAGGAGATGGGTTTCTTGAAAGCCACTTCTCCTGCCAGGAAGGCTTTTTCAATGCTGCACTTCAGGATTCCTTCTTCGTCATAGTACGAAAAGACACACTGTTTCCCTTTCACCAAGGGGGTTACCAGATCCCCATCTTTATCGGTGGTGGAAAATCCCTGTTTTTGAATTTCTTTCTGGTGGATGCGGGACAGGTATTTTTTAAAGCGGGGATATTCCTGTTCAATGATTTTAGCTTCGTTGGTTGATAAGGGTGCACCTGATTGACCTTCAATGCAACAAGCCCCTTTGCATTTTTTCAGGTCGCAGACGAATTTTTTTTCAAAAACATCGCGGCTAATGATGGTGCGACCTATCTCAATCATGGTTATTTTATTAGATTTTTACCCGTCATCTCCTCCGGAACTTCCAGACCCATGATCGCAAGCAGTGTTGGCGCCACATCCGCCAGGATTCCGTTATCCAGTTTTACCCGGGTTTTATCATTGCTCACCAGAATACAGGGCACCGGGTTCAGCGAATGGGCCGTATTTTCGGAACCATCTGGATTTACAGCATTGTCGGCATTCCCGTGATCGGCAATTATTAATACGTCGTAATCATTTTCCAGGGCTGCGCTAACTACCTCCCCGGCACATTGGTCCACCGCCTGGATGGCTTTATATATAGCTTCATAGACACCTGTGTGCCCGACCATGTCACCATTGGCAAAATTGAGGCAGACAAAATCCGCTTCTTTGTTTTTTAGTTTGGGAATGATGGCATCTTTCACACCGGGTGCCGACATTTCGGGCTGAAGATCATAGGTGGGGACTCTTGGTGACTGGATGAGAATGCGGTCTTCTCCATCAAATTTTTCTTCCCTGCCTCCGCTGAAAAAGAAGGTTACGTGGGCATACTTTTCTGTTTCGGCAATGCGGATCTGTTTTAAGCCGGCCTTTGAAACGACCTCCCCCATGGTGTTGGCCACATTTTCCTTGTCAAAAATGACATGGATGCCTTTAAAGTCCGCTTTGTAATTCGTCATGGTGTACCACTGCAAATCCATGGTTTTCATCCCGTAATCGGGAAGGTCTTCCTGAGTGAAAGCGATGGTGGTTTGCCGGAGGCGGTCGGTACGAAAATTGAAACAAATAACGACGTCCCCCGTTTCAATGGTGGCTACCGGACGGCCATCATCCTTTACCATGACAATGGGTTTCATGAATTCATCGGTGATGCCGTCATCGTATGACTCCTGCACCGCCTTCAGAATATCGGTTGCTTTTTTCCCTTTTCCCCCGGTATATAAATCGTAAGCCAGTTTCATCCGGTCCCAGTTTTTGTCGCGATCCATGCCGTAATAGCGGCCAATGAGCGATGCAAACCGGGCGTTGGTTGATTCCAGTGCTTTCAGATCGTTTTGAATAAAGCCGTAGCCCGAACGGGGATCGGTATCGCGGCCGTCGGTCAGGCCATGAATAAAAACATCTTTAACGCCCATGTCGGTGGCAATCTGGCTGAGGGCAATCATGTGTGAACTTAATGAATGCACGCCGCCGGGACCTATTAACCCGATGAGGTGAATTTTTTTGTTGTTCTCTTTGGCATAGTTGCAGGCCTTCACAATTTGCGGGTTCTTCCAAAGCGATTTATCTTTTATGGCCCTGCTGATCTTTACCATGTCCTGGTAAAGCACCCTGCCGGCTCCGATGTTCAGGTGACCGACTTCCGAATTTCCCATCTGTCCCTCGGGCAATCCCACATTCTCGCCTGATGCAAGCAATTGGGAGTGGGGATATTTTTCCATGAGTGAATCAAAAAAGGGTGTCGGAGCCTGGGAAACAATGTCGCGTTTCGAACCATCTCCAATTCCCCATCCGTCCAGGATCATCAATAATGTTCGTTTACTATCTGTCATAGTTCTTTTTTTTTCTTTGATAACAAAAGTATCTTTTTTTGAATCAATTGTAAAAGAATCTGTCGCTACATGAAAGGATTTAACAAATTTTTTTGGAAGGGAATAAAAAAAGAGCTGCCCGCTGGCCGGGCAACTCTTTTTCTGCATCCTGGCGGGTGCATTATTCTTTTAATAAAATTTGGATCGTTTATCTGTGATTTCAGATACTTCCCTGTGCGCCCGGTAGGCTTGTGAGGCTGCCCTGGCCGTTAGTTCCTGGTCAAGGCGTAAACGCTCTTCCTCAAAATCCTCCGCATCTTCTTCACTGACCGATGTCACCTGAAGGGCAAATACGCCTTTGTTTCCGATGACAGGTTCTGAAAGTAAATCGGGTTCCAGTCCCGCAGCAGTTCCGATAACCTTCGGCTCCATACCCACCTCCGGGATCTGAAATGAATTAAAGTGAATATTGGAAGCATTTTCGACGGTTGTCCCCAGTTCATTTGCCAGCGCTTCGATCGATGATGCCTCTTCCATGGCTTTCTTCATTTTTTCGGCCAGCAGGGTCCCTTTCTTCTCCCTGATCACGTTGAGCACAAGCCGTTCCCTCACATCCTCAAAGTCAGCAAAGCCTTCTTCAGTAGCCGAAACAAGGGTGGCGATTACAAAGTTGTCGCCCAGGTCGAAAATGGTTGATCCCTGCGGATCTTCAATGAGTTCACCCACCTTTGAATCATATGCTGCCCGGACCAGTGAACGTGAATTTTCAAGGTTTCCGCCCCGCCGGTCGTTTTCTCCCAGGGTGGCGGTTTCTTTATTTAAACCCTGTTCTTCGGCGGCGGCATCAAAAGCTTCCTTGCTGGTATTATTTCCGGCAAATTTGCTGGCTTCTGCATAAACGTTCTGGTAGGTCTGGGTGCTGGGCACTACTTGTCTGACAAGCGTGGCCACCTGGACCTGGGGGGTTAATTTTCCCCGTTCCGTTGTTTGTATGATATGGATTCCAAACTGTGAAGTAACAACAGAGACTTCATTGACGTCATTATTAAAAGCCGCTTTTTCAAACGGTTCAACCATTTGTCCCCGTCCAAACCAACCCAGGTCTCCTCCCTGAACTGCAGATCCCTGGTCTGTTGAGAACTCCCGGGCAAGTGTACCAAAATCGCTGCCATTTTCGATGGCCGTTTTTAAGCTGTCGGCCAAAGCTTGCTGGGCAGCTACCTCCTGCTGGGTATTGACCTGCAACAGAATGTGCCTTGCTTTCACTGAGTCGGGCATCATTTCGGAGGCATGTAATTTGGCCAGTTTATACGCTTCGTCTTCAAAATAGGGACCAAAAACGGAGTTGACCTCTGTTTTAGGACTGAAAGCCCATGTGGCAAGGTCTTCGGACAGCTCTTCCTCTTTGTACCAAGTGTCGTCAAATCCGACATCGGAATTTGAGTTGACAAATGCCACATTATCAGACGCTGAGGAAAAATCGGCAATAGCATCATTGATCCACTCTTCTGCTTTTTCATAATCTACATCGGAGGGTTCGACCGGGTAGGTAATGTATTCAATGGTGCGGCTTTTTTCCTGCTTGTAATTTTCTTTATGGGAATCGTAGTAACTCCTTAAGTCTTTGTCGGTGATAACCGCCTGGCTATCGGGGATTGAATTGTAGCGCAGCAGGATATAGTCAAAATTGATTCTTTTGTTTTTTTGTTGCAAGCTTCTTTGCGCTTCATTGCTGGTTACAAAAAGGCCCTTCCCGACCAGGGTATTGTACTTGTTCTGAATGCGTTCCTTTACGATCTGATCTTCAAGGTACAGCCAATAATCACGCTGCTCGGGAGCCACGCCGCCCGAATCCAGGTTTTTCAGGAAACGAACCACCGCACTACGGTCAACCTGCCCCGTATTGGGGTTTCTGAATAATTGCTGAACAATGGGGTGCAGGTTGGATCCCTGAAGCATATCAAATAACTCTTCAGCACTGACCGCAACCCCCAGATCATCATAAACCTCTCCCATAATAATCTGGCGAACGGTGTTTTGCCAGGTTTGTTCCCTTACTTCCACCCAGGTTCTTTCATCCAACTGGTTCTCCGGGTTGTTCATCCGGTAAATTTCCCCCAGCTCTTCAACCTCCTGCTGAAATTCGGGGTATTTGATGGACTTCCCTTCAACTTCACCGATTTCGAGCCGGTCTCCCTGGAGAATCGAGCTTCCTCCTCTTAATAAATCGCCCAGGATGAATGCAGCCAGTGAAATTCCGATTACAATTGCTACCAGTAACCCTGCTTTTGTTCTGATTGTTTGTAACGTTGCCATTGATTTATAGTTCTTT
The DNA here is from genome assembly GCA_018400515.1 of Tangfeifania sp. Next base: position 8,285 of record JAGYMR010000027.1, on the reverse strand, counting down.
TAATACATATAATACGTAAAATTTTTCGAGCTACGAAGATAATAATTTTCGAAAGAAACCATGAAACAAGCATGATTTATAATCACAAAAGAAAAATGAGCTTGCGAATTTTATTGAAATGCGTAAGCATTCTATCGAAAAGAACTTCCGAATTCTATCGGGCACAGCTAAAATAGACGATTGAATGAGATAAATAAAATGAATGCAAGTTCCATGTGTTCCCATAGAAAATAAACAATTATAAACACATGAATAAAAAAGCGGTGGATTTTTTGTTCACTTTTTTCAGCCAACTGGAAAAGTTCGTGGGGCTGAAGAGAATTTCCCGGAGGATTTATTTTGACAGGCGGGGCAGGTTGTCTTTTTTCAGTTGAAGGGGTTTCCCGTTAACAGGTTTTTGGGTTCCCTTTTTAATTTCTTCCTTTTTTGCCGGTTTTTTCGCTGGATTTAATGTGTCGGCTGCGTTTTGACTGTTTTCTTCAAGATCGATGTAGATCGTCCCTTTGGGATCTTTAATCCGCCAGTTTTCCAGGGACTGGTCGGATTGGAACCCGATGCCCGTAATTATTTGGTCCGGGCGGATAATTTTCACAAACTCCTCGGTGTGAATTTTTTCTGTTTTTTCTTCCCAGATGAGGTGTTCCGTCTTGAGCGTATCCCCCTGCGCATTGGTGGCAATGACGTTGTTTTTTGCCTCCCATTTGTCTTCTTTCTCATATTGTTTGGCATAATCCGCCGTGATGCTGGATACGATCTCCTGCTGATCATTGTATTTTATCAGTTGGATGCCTTCCGGGAATTCCACATAGGGTTTTCCTTCCGATTCAAAACGTAACAGTTTCGGGGCTTTCAGGAAGAACCGCACTTCGCCGCTGTCGGTATAGAGCGTTTCAAAATTGATTGCCTCCTGCTGGGGAAGGTTTTCGGGGGATATGAAGGGTTTGATCTTTTCCAGATCGTTTTTACAGCTGAAAAAAACAATTGCAGCCCCGGCAAAAAGGGCTGCAATTTTTTTTATGTGTGACAAAAGATGTTTTTCAGAACCTGACTTTGGTTGATTCATTGATCCAGCCTCCCACTTTATATGTCTGTCCTTCCTGGATATCGCGGAAAAATGCCTCCTCTTTGTTGGGGAAGTATTTCCTGTAAGTCGATGCTTTACGGGCTGCATCCACAGCGCAGTCCTGTCCGGCCCGGCGGGCACGCTCAAAGTAATCAACGGCCAGCCAGAAGACCGTGGACTTTTCAAAATCATCTTCACCAAAGGAACTGCTGGCGGCGGTATAAATATCGCCGATAAGCATTAACGATTCGCAATGTTCTGGGTTGATCTCCAGTGCTTTACGGGCATACTCCCGTGCCTCTCTCAGGGCGTTTTCCTTTGCAAAGATAAAGAAAGCATATTCGTAGTAGTAATTGACAAGAAGTTCTTCATCCGTCTCCTGCTCCATGGCCTGCTTGTAATAATTTTTGGCTTTTTCGGTCTCTCCCCGTTCCACATACCTTCTTGCCATGTTAAATGCAGCTTCAGCGGATGGATCAAGTTCATAAAGCCTTTCGGTGGCCTGTGAGAACAGGGGACTCTCCTCACAATCTGCGTTCCCCAGCCGGCGCAACATGTTCTTTATAAATTCTGCATCGTCTTTGTTCTCTTCAAACTGCGGAGTGTAAATACCCACCAGCGCGTCACAATCTGCTGCCCCGGAGGAACCAAATATCTTTTCGATATAATTTTTTACTTTATTAACATCATTCGCCAGTTCCTGGTCATCGCCTCCGGATTCCTTGAGGGCATTGTCCAGGCATGAATTGCATTTTTCATAGTTCCTTACCACGGCCTCCTTGGGAAGTTCTCCCAGTTTAAACAGTGACCGGGTGGTTTGCATTAAAAGAACAAATACAGGCAATTCTGTTTCGTTTTGCTTTTTTTCTATGGATTGGTTTAACCATTCATAGCCTTTTTTCATTGTTTCTTTCAATGCTTCGCCTTCAGGAGGTTCCGGAGCATTTAGTTTATACTCCAGCCAGGAGGTAGCTTTTCTGCCCAGCACATAGCCCTCCTGATTGAAATATTTGATCCGCTGATCGTATATCTTCATTAACTGATCGATGTACTCATTTCTCTCTTCTTTGTTATCAGCGTTTTCAATGCGTTTCTCATAAATATTGGCGCCCCGGATGTAAATGTTTTTGGTCGATTTCGGATACTTTTTGAAAAGCGTTTTCCAGTGGGGCAGTGCCGAATCATAATTTTCCTGCTTATAGAATTCGGTAAACAACGACAGCTCATTCATAAAGTCTTTATTTTGATCACGAATGAGCTCTTCTGCGGTTTTGAGGACCACATTCCCGCTTCCCTCTTCTCCGCCTTCTTCTTTTTGGGAGGGTATTTCTCCGGTAAAGGCAAAATCAAACACATTGCCCGATTTTTCATCAATGTCATCCAGTTTTTTTGTTTCATTGAGGTAGGTAAATTTCAGCCATTTCGTCTTTTCATGGGCCTCCACTTCATACTTCCCGTCAAAACTGGTCATCATTGAGCCCCCGCGGTGGGCTTCCACCGTAATGCCTGCAGCGGGCTTTCCGTCTCGGTAGACGGTTCCTCTGATAATTCTATCTTGTGCCTTCAAGCTGGTTGCAGCGATTAAAGCAACCGAGGCAACTAAGAGAATCTTCTGAAAAACAGCTTTCATAGTTATAATTATTAATTGTAATCGTTGTTTAATTTATTCAAATTTTCGTTGCCGGAACCAAATATCAAACAGATTAAAGCTGAGGTTGAACCGGGCATAATTTTCAAGAACGAGATCGTATTTTTTTGTTCCTCTTCTTCCAATTTCCGCAGAAATATTTATTGTTGAACTGGACCGGACCACTGGTAACCCTACTCCAAAACTTATGCCAAAATCATTAAGCTGGTGATTATTAATCTTAAGATAGGATTTTTCAAACTTAAATCCGGCCCGGTAGGCGATCCTGCTCAGATAACTTCTGATCGAGAAACGGTCCGGGATCCATTCAGCCCCCACTGCAAATCTATTTAAATTTGTTAAATTCTCTTTCAAATTGGGTAAAATAGCATTTTGGTCTTCAAAAAAGCCGGCTTCTCCCCATGATTGGTGGAAATAATCCAAATTGACCTCCAGGCTGTTCTCTTTTACGTAAGATATCCCAAATCCATAACTGAGCGGGAATTCCATGGGAAATTCATCCATGTCCTGGTAATTCAGGGTATCCAGGTCGGTATTGTTCTGCGATGAGATGTTTTTTTGCGTGAGGTCGGAATAAAAAGATTTGTAGGTGGGTTTATTCTGCAGGGTAGCGGCAAAAGTGACCGACCGTTCTTCCTGAAGAGGGAGGGTTGCCTGCACGCCATAGTCAAAATTAAAATTGCGCAGCCGGATGCTTTCGTACTTTTGAAGGTTATAAAAATCGCTGGATTCGAGGAAATATACCTCTGCATTCCGGGTCAGCCGTCCGAATAAATAGTGGAGGTTTGCTCCGACCGAGACATTTTTAACCGGTTCCACGGCAAATCCTACAAACGCTTTCGAAAGGGATCCCTCGCCGAAATAATTGAAAAGCACATCCCCGGTATTTTCAATGTTCTGGGTAATTTCAACATCATACCCCACATCGGAGTAAGGGGTCAGTCCCATGCTTGTCGCCAGCCAGTTAGTGATTTGAAAATTCAGGGCAAAGTACCTGAAATTGACGTCATTCGCCTCCATCCGGGCAATATCGTTGGTGTAACTGGAAAATTTCCCGTTGATGCCAAATTCAAACAGAAAGACCAATGAGTCGACCGCCGTGTAGGATGCCGGGTTGGAAGTGTTGATCTGCCGGCCGCTGCGACTGGCCAGGGAGGCTCCCCCCATGCCGGTTGTACGGCCAAAGCTGTAGGGCTGAAGATCGCCCAGTCCAAACCTTGAATATGGTGATGTCGTGTTGTTATTAAATTGTGCAAAAAGCAGGGCCGGTAAGAAAACAAAGCCGGCCAGCAAAAATACGCGTCTAATTCTCCCCATTATATTCTAATATACGGTTTAACCCGAAGGCTGTTAAATTGAAATGTACAAAGAAAGAATTTTTTAATTTCATATCAAAAAAATTGGCATCACCACCGGTAATAATAATTTTTAAATTTCTATAAATTTCTTTAAAAGCATCAATGGTTCTGTCTGTTTCAAAGATGATCCCCTGCTGAACGCCTGATCTGATGGCCTCTTCGGTAGTCCTGCCGAAAAGTCCTTCCGTTTTTCCCGGAGGAATCAAGGGCAACCGACCGGTGAGTTGGTGCAGCGCTTTGAAACGCATTTCCAGCCCGGGCGAAATATTTCCTCCAAGGTATTGCCCCTGTTTATTCAGGATGTCATAGGTAATGGCCGTGCCGGCATCAATGACCAGGACAGGGTGGCCCGGATAAAGATAGAAGGCCCCGACAACCGCAGCCAGCCGGTCTTTTCCGAGGGTCTCTTTGGATTGGTAGCAGTTTTCGATGGGAAGCGCTGTATCTTCCGTTAATTCAATGAAAGTATCAAAAGTATTTTCCAGTTTTTTTTTAAAATTCTCCGGAATATCTTTTACTGAAGAGAGGATGGCTTGCCGGAGGGAAGGGTGTTCTTTTTTCAGAAGGTCGGCAAATTCGGGCCTGAAATCATCCACCGGAACTGTAATGACCAGCTCTCCCCTGCTGAAAACCGAAAATTTGGTACGTGTATTTCCGATATCGATGACCAGGTTCATTTTACGAAACGATTTGTTGGCTGATGTCGAGTGCTTTCACCGAATGGGTCAGGGCACCAATGGAGATGTAATTCACGCCGGTAGATGCTACTTTCCGGATCCGCTTCAGGGTCATGTTCCCCGAAGCTTCAATTTTTGCCCGCCGGTCGATCAGGGATACCGCTTCTTTCATCATCTTTGAACTCATATTGTCCAGCATGACAATGTCGACATCTGCATCGAGCGCTTCCTGTACCTGCTCCAGGGTCGTGGTTTCCACCTCTATTTTAATGCTTTTGGGAATTTTGGCCCGGATGGCCTGAACGGCTTCACGAATCCCGCCGGCCACCTTGATATGGTTATCCTTGATCATCACCATGTCGTACAATCCGAAGCGGTGATTGGAACCGCCTCCCATTCGAACGGCATATTTGTCAAGATGGCGGTACCCGGGGAGGGTTTTTCGTGTATCCAGTATTTCAACGTCATGGCCTTCCACCTCTTTCATGCATTTGCTGGCAAAGGTGGCGATGCCCGAAAGGCGCTGTAAAAAATTCAGCGCTTTTCGCTCCCCGGTGAGCAAGGCCCGGTAGTTTCCGGAGAATTCCACCAGAATATCACCGGGCGACACATGGCTTCCGTCGGGAATTTTTTCATTCCATTCAATGGCAGGATCGAACTTTCTGAAAACCATTTCCGCTACAGGCAGGCCGGCGATGACCCCTTCCTTCTTCGCAACCAGAATGGCTGTTTTATTGGTGTCTGGAGGGACCAGGTTGTTGGTGGTTATATCCCCGTCACCGATGTCTTCCGCAAAAGCAAGATCAAACAATACTTCGGCCGATTTTAATGTTTTTTCATCCATCATAATGCAGACTAATTTCTAACAGGTTCAAAATGAATTTTTTTATCTTTTTGCTGAATGATATGAACTTTAAAATCCGGGTTTTCTTCCGGAAAATCACTGCGTATTTGTCCTCCCCTGCTCTCTTCTCTGGTGAGGGCAGCATGGGCAATCAGCTGGCAGATAATGGCACTGTTTTTTATTTTCCAAAGATTGTATTCGTTCCCTGGGTCATGGTATTTTTCGGCGATGGCCCGGAATTTTTCAACTGCTCTCTTCATCCCTTCTGCAGATCTTACGATTCCCAGGTATTTCGACATATTTGAAGCAATCTCATTTTGCACCGAGAGAAAAATGGGTTCATTTTGCCGGCTGATCTTTACAGGGAGTGTTTCAGGGAGATCGCTTTCAGACCAGCCAAGGTTTGAAGAGTATTCGCTCGCCCTTTTCCCAAAAACAAGACATTCGAGTAACGAATTGCTTGCAAGGCGATTGGCTCCCATAACCCCTGTGGAAGCTGCTTCCCCGCAGGCAAAAAGACCTTTCACATTGGTTTCGGCATGGAGATTGGTTTTTATTCCTCCCACCATGTAATGGGCTGCCGGGGCGACAGGCAAAAGGTCTTTTGTCATGTCAAACCCCAGGGCTTTCAGATGCTGGTAAATATGGTGAAACCGGGTTTTTATTTTTTCGGCATCCAGGTGCTGAAGTGAAAGGTAAATAAATTTTTTACCGGAGTCCCTGATTTGTTTGAAAATACTGAAAGCAACCACATCGCGCGGAGCCAGTTCCGCCAGGGGATGGATCTTCTTCATAAATCGATTCCCCTGATGATCCAGCAGCCAGGCGCCTTCCCCCCGCACAGCCTCACTGATCAAATAAGCTTCTTTTCCCGGAATATACAAAGCCGAAGGATGAAACTGAATGAATTCGATATCCGCGATTTCTGCCCCCGCTTCATAGGCCATAGCAATTCCGTCGCCGGTGGCTGTGTGTGGATTGGTCGTACGTTCAAACAGGCGGGAGAGGCCCCCTGTCGCAAGAATGACTGCTTTGGTTTTAAATATAATGTTTTCGCCGGTCCTGAAATCAAGGGCCTGAACGCCGGAAACCCGCTGGCCTGTTTTCAGTAATTTGACCACAGCGGTATATTCGAATGGCGTCACTGAAGGCTGTTCCCTGACTTTCTCCAGGATGAAACAGGTAAGTTCTTTTCCCGTGGCATCGCCGCCGGCATGCAGAATCCGGCGCTTGCTGTGTCCGCCCTCCAAACCGAGAATGTACTCCCCGTTTTTTTTGTCGAAGAACATCCCAAGCTCGATCAGCTCCTGAACCCGCTCTCTTCCTTCAGTAACCATTATCTTTACAGCATCTGCATCGCATAATCCACGACCCGCCAGTAAAGTGTCATTCATGTGTTGCCCGGGTGAGTCCTCATCGGTAACCGCTGCAGCAATGCCCCCCTGTGCATAGTAAGAATTGCTCGTGTCGAGTTCCGATTTGGTAATAACAGCTACTGAACCGAATTTCGATGAATGGTAGGCAGCCGTGAGACCTGCGAGGCCACTTCCTACGATAACCGTATCAAATTCAAATGTTTGCATGAAAATTACTTCCTTAAAACGCGCGGTAAAGTTACTATTTCTTTTTCTTTGATGACCTATTTTTTTCTGAATCCTTTTTGTTATGAATTAAACCTTAATAATGGTTTTCTGTCTGAAGTTATAAAATTTATTGAACATTTTTTAATTCTTTTGCCCGCAGAATTTTGGACAACTATTTTTGATATCATTTGTTATTTTTTCAGATTGAAAAATTAAACATCGGTTTATGAGCTGGAGAAAAATTATTTTTGTTGTGGTATCCCTTACCGTGTTGCTGGGGGGAGCCGCAGCGCTTTCCAAATTATTTGTTTCAATGAAGCCGGACCCCCCCCGCCGGCCTGAGGCCGGAACCAAGCGGTTTGTTAAAACGGAAACGGTCCGGTATACGGATATTGTCTCACCCCTTCGGCGGGAAGGCCGCGTTGTCTCAAGCCATGAGGTGATGCTGGTTTCAGAGGCATCCGGAAAAATTGAAGCCGGGGAAGTGGCTTTACGCAAAGGAACATCCTTCAAAAAGGGACAGTTATTGGGCACTATTTATAAGGATGAAGCCGAACTTGCACTAAAAGCCCGGAAAAGCCGGTTTCTGACAACCATAACCACCCTTTTGGCAGACATAAAAGTCGATTTTCCCGAAAGTTACCAGGCATTCCGGCTGTTTTTTGATCACATTGATATGGAAAAACCCCTTCCGGAACTGCCGGAAATAAATAGCGAGCAATTTAAGATCTTTCTGGCAAGCAGAAATCTTTTCAGTGAATATTACGGAATCAAGCAGGATGAAAAACGCCTGAGCAGGCATTCGTTATATGCCCCCTTTAACGGCACCTTCACGCAGGTAAATTTCGAGGTGGGGGCCTATGTAAATACCGGTGGCCAAATTGCCCGCATGATACGGACGGACCAGCTGGAAGTGGAAGTGCCGGTTAAAAACGGGCAAAGCAAATGGATACGGAAGGGAGACCGGGTGAATGTTTATTCAAAGAATGGGGAATTCTTAAAAAAGGGCGTTGTTGTCCGGAAATCCGATTTTGTGGACCCTTCCACTCAATCGAGGGGCATTTTTGTGCGCGTTTTAAACGGAGAGGGGATTTCATTGCTTAGCGGGGAGT
>JAGYMR010000269.1 GCA_018400515.1 Tangfeifania sp. | reverse complement strand
AATACCTTGAAGAACAATTCATTGACATCCTTAGAAAAACCCTCCGGATGGTTTTAGGAAACGGAGCAAAACTAGAGTACAATGTTGTCATGGGCAACCGGAAGGGAAACGGGTCGCCATACACTGTTAGTTATCCGACCAATAACAATAAAAAAGTGCAGAACCAGCCCCTGACAATACCATTGAATACAGACGAAAAGAAATCGATAAAAAACCCCTTTATCATCCCCGGCATACAGAAACTGCAAATTGACCCGCAATTAAAACCCGACAACACGTTCGATAACTTTGTGGAGGGTGATTGCAACCGGCTGGCCCGGAGTGCCGGGTATGCCGTTGCCTGTAACCCGGGAGGCACCGCGTTCAATCCTTTAATGATTTACGGGAATTCAGGATTGGGAAAGACCCACCTGGCCCAGGCAATTGGCATTGAAGTAAAAGAGCAGATGCCCGACAAAGTGGTACTCTATGTCAATGCCAACAAATTCCAGACGCAGTTTACCGAAGCCACCCGGAACAATAACCGGAACGATTTTCTCCACTTCTACCAGATGATCGACGTGCTCATTCTGGACGACGTGCACGAATTTGCCGGAAAGGAAAAGACACAGGAGACCTTCTTTCATATATTCAACCACCTGCATCAAACAGGGAAACAACTCATTCTGACCTCCGACAAGCCCCCCATCGAACTGAAGGGGATGGAACAGCGGCTCCTGTCCCGCTTCAAATGGGGACTCACAGCCGACCTTCAAACCCCTGATTTTGAAACCCGGATGGAAATTCTCCGCCGGAAAGTTTACAATGACGGGATTTCCCTTTCGGATGAAGTACTGGAATACATCGCCTCCCACGTGGCCAATAATGTCCGCGAACTGGAAGGAGCGCTGGTTTCCCTGCTGGCGCAGTCGATGCTCAATAAACGGGAAATAACCATTGACCTGACAGCCAAACTGATCAATAAACTGGTTAAAAATTCCCGCCGGGAGCTGTCCATTGAATACATCTCCAAAGTGGTGTGCGATTATTTTAACATGCCGGTGGAATCCCTTCAGACCAAAACCCGGAAACGGGAAATTGTCCAGGCCCGGCAGCTCACCATGTTCTTCTCAAAAAGTCTCACCAAATATTCGCTGGCCAGCATCGGTGCCCAGATTGGAAACAAAGACCACGCAACGGTTTTACATGCCTGCAAAACGGTTCTTAATCTGAAAGATACTGACAAAAATTTCAGGCAATATGTGGAAGACATCGAAAAAAAACTGACCATGTAGTGGAAGACACCTACCGCACTATTAAAAGTCAAAGCAAAGGATATTACAAAGCAAAGGGAAGCAAATTTATTGCATACGCCTTTCCGGTAAAGACGGAAACGGAGATAAAAGACATTCTTTCCCAACTGAAAAAAGAACACCACAGTGCCCGCCACCACTGTTTTGCATGGCGCCTGGGAACCGAAACGATCACCTGGCGGGCCAACGACGACGGCGAACCCTCTTCCACCGCAGGGAAACCCATTTTAGGACAGTTGCAACGATTCGGCTTAACCCGGGTGTTGCTGGTGGTGGTGCGGTATTTCGGGGAAACACTCCTGGGTACGGGGGGACTTATCCAGGCCTACCGCAGGGCCGCAGCCGACGCTCTTGACAAGGCCCAAATCGTTAAAAAAATCATCACCGTTCAATACCGGCTTTTTTTTACCTACCAGCAGATGAATGAAGTGATGCGCATCATCGAACAGGAAAACCTGAATGTAGACGATACAAAATTTGAAATGAACTGTGAACTGACCCTTTCCGTCAGAAAATCAACCGCAGAAAAAACCGAAAAAATGTTCACCCGGATCCCTGGGGTAGAAATAAAAAATGTTGATAAATTGCTGAAAAAATAATTCCTCCCTGCCGGAGAGCTTTGGACGAAACCGCTTAACTTTGAAACATGGTGCTTTGTGAAAAATTTCAATACCATCACCGCTTGAGCGAAGTTTTACAACATTCGAACAATCGCTTTTTCTTCCGGCACCACCAACTTTTTTCACCGCGAGGCATCCGAGCACAAAGGATCACCACCGGTAAAGCAATGGAGTTTTCCAAAAACCAGGAAGCCAATATTTTAAAATTCAAAATATTGGCTTTCTTTTTTAAAAGCCACCAACAGACGTTCAAAAACAATAAACATGAAGAAGGATTTAATTTCAATTACCGATTATTCCAGGGAAGAGTACCTGGAGATAATGAAGCTGGCTGCGGAATATGAAGCCAATCCAAACCAGGATCGCCTCAAAGGCAAAGTGGTTGCCTCGCTTTTTTTTGAGCCGTCGACCCGCACCCGTTTGAGCTTCGAAGCAGCTATCAGCAGACTTGGAGGGCGAATCGTCGGCATTGCCGACCCCGAAAGCTCAAGCGCGGTTAAAGGAGAGACACTCCACGACACCATCCGGATGGTCAGCAACTATGCCGACCTCATTGTAATGCGGCATCCGCTGGAGGGAGCGGCAAGGTATGCCGCCGAGGTGTCGCCCGTGCCGGTCATCAACGCCGGCGACGGCGCCAACCAGCACCCCACCCAGACCCTGCTCGATTTATACTCCATCCTTAAAACACAGGGAACACTTGACAACATCAATATTTTTATGGTGGGCGACCTCAAATATGGCCGGACAGTCCATTCCCTGCTCATGGCCCTCTCTGAATTCGAAAATCCGATCTTTAACTTCATTGCCCCCCCCGAACTACAAATCCCGGAAGAGTATAAAATGCACCTCCGGGAAAAAGGCATCCGCTATTTCGAACACCGGGAATTCACTGAAATTATCAGCGAAGCAGATATTATTTACATGACCCGCGTTCAAAAAGAGCGCTTTTCCGATCCCATTGAATATGAACAGGTGAAGAATGTGTACATCCTTCGAAATGAGATGCTTCAACAAACAAAACCCAACCTCAAAATACTGCATCCCCTGCCCCGTGTCAACGAAATCCATACCGATGTGGATAAAAATGAAAAAGCCTACTATTTTACCCAGGCCCTGAACGGCATGTATACCCGGGAGGCCATCATTACGCACATCATGAACCTTTGAAAATTTTCAGCACGGTACAAAAACAAAAAAAAAACAGGACCATGAAAGATAGTGGAAAGAAAAAATTAAAACTGAAAGTCAGTGCCATTAAGGATGGGACTGTCATCGATCACATTCCGGCAGCCAACCTTTTTAAAGTCATCTCCATCCTCGGACTTCAAAAAATTGAAAACCAGATCACCTTCGGGACAAACCTCGAGAGCGAAAAACTCGGAAGCAAAGCCATTATTAAACTTTCCGGGAAATTCTTCGAAAACGTGGAAATAAATAAAATCGCACTTTTTGCTCCGCATGCCAAACTCAACATCATCCGTGACTATGAAGTGGTGGAGAAACAGATTGTAGAGCTCCCGGATGAGATCAGGGGCATCGTGAAGTGTTTTAACCCCAGGTGCATCACCAACCACGAAAAGATCGTCCCCCGCTTCCAGGTGGTGGGCACCTCCCCCACCGCTCTCAAATGCAAGTATTGCGAGAAACTCACCGTAGGGGAACAGATGAAAATGCGGGAATAGCAGGAAAACAACAGAAAAAAGAAATCACGGAAGGAGCATCAGGATTAACCCGGAAAAGGAGATAAATTTATGGGGAAAATGGCGCTTCCGGAAATGATTTTTTATATATTTGCCCCGCGAAACAAAAACGTTCTTTGCAAAATGCATACCAGCCCAGATGGCGGAATTGGTAGACGCGCTAGTTTCAGGGA
>JAGYMR010000268.1 GCA_018400515.1 Tangfeifania sp. | reverse complement strand
TGAAATGCAATCATTAAATTTAATTTTATTCGAATGAAAAATTTATCCACCATTCTCCTGCTCATGATCCTGCCCCTGATCGCAGGAGCGGATCCGGCAAATCCGGCCGACCCCGGTAGCTGGCAGGTAACCCCCAATAACTACCAATACTCCATGACCGTTACTTCGGTACTTGTTTTTGGAATGGAAGAGTCACGCGACATGGGTGACAAGATCGCTGCCTTTGTGGGAGATGACTGCCGTGGAGTGGCCAGTCCCATTACCTACATTCCCTCAGATGACCGCTATATTGCCAATCTGATGGTCTACAGCAATGAAACCTCCGGGGATACGGTCACCATCTTCATGTATGATCAGAGCGAGGATGAGATTGTCGAGGTGGCAGAAAAACTCCCCTTCTCTGCCAACGCAACCTTCGGAAAAACCGACAATCCCTATTTCTCAATGACCACCTACAATGTGACCTTCCTGATACAAAACGAGGGAAATCCCATGGAGGGTGCAGAAGTATCACTCGAGGGGTACGGAACGCAATCCACAGATGCCGAAGGTGCTGCTGCCTTTGAGGATGTCAGCCCCGACAGCAGCCTGCAATATACCATCCTTGCCGAAGGGTTTGACACGGTGGTGGACAGTCTGGCGGTGACCAATCAAAATGTGACAAAAACACTCGACCTCAACCCCACCGCTTTTGACGTTACTTTCAGTGTTATCAACGGCGAAACACCCGTTCAAAATGCACAAGTATCCCTGGAAGGGTACGGATCCAAAACAACCGATGTCTTCGGAGAGGCTGTCTTCAGGGAAGTCCTGCCTCAAAACAGCATCCCCTATCGCATTGAGGCGGACCGTTATAATCCCCGCCAGGGAAACATTACCGTTACCTACAGCGATGAAAATCCAAAAATCACGCTCTCCTATAAAACCTACGCGGCAACATTCTCGCTTCACGACGGAAAAAATCCCATCGGGGAGGCCGTCGTATCGCTCGAACAACCCGGCCCCGAAAGAGTGGAAGATTTTAACCACCTGGCTGTTCCCAACTATTTTAACAGCTCGGGTAACAACTCCTGGATTATTGATACCTCAGAGGTTTTTACCGGAATACATGCCCTGAAATCGGGAGCCATCTACGATAACCAGTCTGCCCGGATCGAATTCCAGGAAGAAACTGCCGCCGGGTACTTCTCTTTTTATACCAGGGTATCCTCCGAACAGGGGGCCGATCACCTGATTTTTTACATCGACGGTGAGGAAAAAGGCCGCTGGTCGGGAGAAACAGGATGGAAAAAAGTCCGCTTTACCCTGAATCCGGGAACGCATACCTTTCAATGGGTCTACAAAAAGGACGGCTCCCGTTCAGATGGGGGCGATGGCGCATGGATCGATTACATTCAATACCCGGCCGAATCGAACTACTACATCTCGCAAACATCCAACAACAGCGGAGAGGCTGTTTTTGAAAACCTCCTGCCCCACCCCGCCTGGCTGCAGTACAAAATCAATGACGAGCGCTACTCCGAAAAAAGCGACAGCATTATTGTCACCGACCAGAACATCCACGAGGATGTCCCCCTGAACGTCAACCTGGCATTCCAGGTCACCAAGGAGTTTGACAATCCCTTTTCTGCGGGGGACTCCGTTCTGCTGGAAAATTACGGGAAAGCCCCGATCAACCAGCAGGGAACAGCCCTTTTCCGGAATGTCACCCCCACTGACAGCCTCCAATACCAGATCCAGTGTTCTCACTACCAGATGGAAGAGGGATATGTCGGGGCATGGCAAAACGATACGGTAAAGGCAAACCTGGAAATAACCCGCCACCAGGTTTCCTTCCTGTTAACCTATAACCAAATGCCCCTGGAGGGCCTCGCAGTATTGCTCCGGGATTTCGGGCAAACAACATCCAATGCTGAAGGCCTGGCATCGTTTCAGCAGGTAGCTCCGGGAACATACGCCTATTCGGTGGAAGATTCCGATTACCTGAATCAGTCGGGGACAATCGCCCTCGGTCACAGGGATACCACCATCACCCTCGAGGTTTTACCCCTTGCCGACATCTCCTTTACCGTGATCTCAGGTCCCGCTTCCGGAAGCGTGCCTGTTGCCGAGGCACTGATATCGTTAACCTCTATTGACAGGGAACAGCAGACAGATGCCTTCGGAAAAACTGTTTTCGAAAACATCACCCCTCAAACCGAACTGCCCTTTGAAGTGACGGCCGAGGGCTATGAAGCGGCCAGCGGAACCATTTCCACCGATGCCGGCGATGCGGAGAGAACCATCGAACTGACCATGCTCCCACAACTCGAAGCGGCCAACATCATTACTCCCAATGGCGACGGAAAAAATGATTTCTGGGAAATTTTCAATCCCGAAAGGATTCAGAATTTTAAAGTCGATATTTACTCCGCCTCGGGGGAGAAAATTTTCAGCACAACCGATTACCCCAATAACAAATGGAACGGAAGAAAAAACGGAAAAAGCATTCCCCAGGGAAGCTACTTCTATATCATGACCAGTCCCGATAAATCCATTGTTTTTAAAGGGGTGATTAATCTGATCCGTTGATCAGATCCCGGTAAATCCCGGCGCGTTCACTCTTTTTACTTAAAAAATTGAAAATCCTGATAAGATGAAGAAAATAAGTACCTTACTGATATTTTTTACAGCCCTGCAGTCCTTTTCCCTTCGGGCACAGATACCCCTGACCCATAACCTCTATTACGAAAACGGATATACCATCAATCCGGCTGCTGTGTTTCAAAACAAGTTGCTCACCGCCAGTTTTAATTCACGACAAACATATGCCGGTTTTGAAGATGCCCCCCAAACAAGTAGCCTCTTTTTAAGCGGTCCTTTCTCCGAAAAGGTAGGGCTGGGATTAACTGCGATCAATACCCGCCAGGGAATCTTCAAAGTCAATAACTTCAAAGGCACTTATGCCTACAAACTAAAATTGGGCGAACGCCATTTCCTTGGAATGGGACTCTCCATGGGCCTTTCCTGGGAGAGAACCGCCACAGAAGAAATCGCTGCCCTCCACCCTGACGACCCCCTGCTGAGAGATCCCTCCTACAATGACCGGAAGATTTTTATCAATGAACTGGGACTGCTCTACCGTCTTAAACGTCTGCAAGTCGGACTCTCCACACCCTACATCGTTCAGTCGGAATACCAGCACTATTACGCCTACGCCAGTATGCTGCTCGGGGCCGAAGAGCCTGCAAAAGGATTCTCCATCTCCCCGATGCTCCTTTTCCAGCGACTCCCCATCAGGGGCAACCAGCTGGATGCCGGCCTGAAAATCCGCTACAAACCGGTATGGACCGCTGCTACCATGCGCAGCAACGGGAACATATTCCTTGCACTGGGGACTGAATTCCACCGCTTCAAGGTGGCCTACTCCTATGAATTTAATAACCAGTCGCTGGCAAACATCGCTGACAGCAACCAGGAGATCCGGGTGGCATGGTCCTTTAACCTCAAAACAAAACCTAAAACAGAGGAAGAAACTCCGGATGAAAACGAACAAACATCTGAATACCAGCAGGAGGCAATGGTTGAATAAATAAAAATCCGGAAAGGTACAAAAACTCCTTTCACCCAAAGTACCGATGATTATTTTTTTTTTGAAGCACTCTAATCCTTATATCCCTTTTCTCCATCATACGTTATCGTTCGATTGTTAAAGTTAATTGTATAGTAACAATTTGACGGAGGCACAACAAACCCCCAGGTAATGAAAAAATCATAGTGGCCATCCTGACCATCATATAGGGAGACAAGGAAATTATTTGAATAAAAATTTCCATG
>JAGYMR010000267.1 GCA_018400515.1 Tangfeifania sp. | reverse complement strand
TCGGTCCCATATGAATGACCTGCTCCCAGTCATCAATCCCGATAACTTCTTTATAAGGATCAAAGACTTCATCCTCATTCTCATTTCCGGCAGCTTCATAGACATACCAAACCGGTTTTTTCCCTCCCGGATCGGTTTCATCGTCGGGAAAGCGCCGCAATCCAAGGCGAAGCCCGCCTTCGCCGCGGCTGTCAAACCAGTTGTGCCACTGAAATCCGTCAATGCCATCCAGGTGCTTCAACTTTTTCCAGGTATAGGCAAAACCGGCAGCCTGCTCCAAAAGATCTTTTTCCTTGTAGGAAGGAGAATTGGTTCCGTTCTCCGAAAGCCACAACGTCCGTTTGTGTTTCCCTTTATAAAGCATTTCAGGCTTTTGGACATACGCATTGATCACCTCGATATTTTTAAAAGTGATCAGCGGGGAGTCAAATGTAAAATCCACTTTCTGATCAAGCCATGTCTTCGGTTCAAAAAGCGATTCCGGGTAGGGATGGTGGGCAACCGACCATTCAAAATCACCTTCCGTTTGGGTATAATCGATCAGGATTTCCATTAAATTCTTGGAAGGGTAAAATTTCGGATGCGAGGTCCATGCCCAGTGATGGGTTAGCGAAATAAACACCTCCGAATGTGGATTATAGCTGCGTGCGATGTTATAACACATCCTCATAGACTTAATATAGGTATCCATGAAGAACAATTCATCTTTTTCGCCCATATTGGTCCAGACCCAACCTGCATCCACCTCATTGTGCATAATCCAGTGATGGATGCGGCCGTACTTTTTATCTTCCCTGCTGTACCGGGAAGCCAGAAAATCGAGGGCAGCGGCATAGCACTCCACACTTTCGGGGTTGGTCATGTTGGGCATGCTGTAGATCCCTGCCGGGTCCATATCGGGATGCTGCAGCAAACGGCCTATTTCGGGATCCGGACACTGTTCAGCTTTTGGGATCAATAAGATAGCAGCTGAAATAATGTTCTTTTCAGCGGTTTCCCTGAAGGTAGCATCCATTCTTTCCACTTCTTTTTTCCCAAAATACCACGATTTACCATTATAGGAATGTTCAATCCGGTTTTCGCCGGGCCGGGTATACATGAACCGGGGAAACCAGATATTCACGGTTGCACTGGTAATATCCAGTTCATCCAGATCTTCAATGTGCCCTCTGCCGGTACTAAATCCACCCAGCCCTTTTTTGCTGGCCGGTTTCTCATCCGGCAGATCATTCCTGGCTTCAATCTCACCGGCGTAACGTGCATGGGATTTTAGCACAAAGGCTTCCCCTGTTTTTTGCGCCAGCACCCATTTGGAAAGCAGGCGGTCGTAGGCCACCCCATCCTTTTCCGTAAAACGGTCAAATGCTATTTCAAAGCGCTTCTCCTCTACAGGATGATGCACGGAAAAAAGCGTTTCTTCGGTAACATCCATGTCGGGTGTCACCTCGCATAAAAACAGATCCTGTTTTGCAGGCACCACTCCTTCCACGATAACGGATGACCCGGTAACACGCACCTGCCGGATTTCTGAACCGTAATCCGCTGCCAGGTAAGATTTCAAATTTTCCACCATGCGTTGCTCGGCTTTTGCCTTTGCTTCCTTGTTCAAAGCCAATTCCTTTTCCCGCTCAGACATTTTTCGTAATTCAAGAACCCTGATCTGCAGGTTTACATCCGGCTGGTTCCCAAAGTCGAGCCGCAGGAAATCCCCCTGCTTCCCCCAGTCTTCCATGTCCTCTTTTAAATCCACCGAAAACCGGATCCACCCTTCAGACATCCCCACCCGCCGAACGAGTTTCGAATGGCTGTTATCAACAGGAGGCCCAAAATATATCTGGAGATGATCCAATCCTTTGGGACAGAAATACTCAAAGGAAAGCACACGGTGTTCCGCCGGTATTGAGGCATCCAGGGGTACCGTATGTACATAGGGATCGGTACCTGTTGTTTTAAACTGATAGGTTCTTTCCGCGGTCTGATCGCCTTCCATTCCACTAAGTGTCTCCAGGTCAATGGAAAGCGGAGTTTGACCTGCCGCCTCAGATAATGCATAAAGGAAGAACAAAATAAATACGGTCGATTGTTTCAAGCAATTTTTGATTTTCATCTGTTTAAATAGTATTAAAAACTTATCCATCCGCGTCTCCCGGGGTTCATCCGGAAAAGCCTCCTTGCTTAAGGTCATTTTACAAATAACAAACAAAGCGATGCTCTCCGGAAGGAAGGTTCAGGTAGCGGCCCCTTGCATTTTCCTTGGGTTCCAATTTTTCACCGCTTTGGTTCATCACATCAGCAACTCCGGGGGGCAGGAAAAATTTTCCGGAACAATTGACCGGAATAATCAGATGCACATCCACGTGCCGGTCATTGCTCTTTTCCCATTCGATCGCCACCTCCCCGTGAATCGACTGGTAGCGGGCCCGGGCCTTTTCCAATGGCCCCGTAACTTTGGGCGTAAAAACAATTTCCCTGAATCCGGGGACGTTCGCATTGACATTGATCCCGGCCACGTAGCGGTATAGAAAATTATCGACAAAACCCATAAAATGGTGAATATGGGAAGCTTTATCCTCCCAGTGTTCCCATACGGTGGTAGCGCCGTTTTTCAGCATGTAGCCATATCCGGGATAGGTATCGGTTTTTGCCACATCCAAAGCCAATTTTGAATGTCCGCTGCGAGGCATCAGCTCCCAAAGGGCATGCCCCGTAAAAATCCCCCCGTAAAAATGGTTTTCCCGGTGTTGGGTTATATCCTGAACCAACCCCTCCAATACCGGTTTTTGGTGCTGCGGTTTTACAATACCGTATTGCAAAGCCATGGCATTGGGTCCCTGCCGGTATTCTGAGGGTGTTACGCCTCCAAACCGCAGGTTCTTTTCATCAAAACAGTATTTATAGATGGCTTCCCGGACTTTTCCCGCCTGCGTTTCAAAAGCAGCAGCATCTTCCTTTTTATCCAGTATTTTTGCCATTTTTGACAACCTTTTCAGCACCAGGTAAAAATTCATGGTGGTATAGACCTCCGGACCTTCGTCCGAGATATTCCCATGGGGAGAACACCAGTCGGCCAGCACATCGGTAAAAATTCCCGGTTTCCCTTCCACCCCGTTGAATTTCCAGACCCCCCGGGTAAAGCGCTTCATTTTATCCCAGTATATTTTAAACAGCCGGGTATCCCCGTAATAGGTATACATATACCAGGGAACGTGGATACAGGCCGATGACCAGAGGGGGGACAGTCCTTTCGTATAGTTGTTGTCGGGAGCGATGGTTGACATCCGTCCATTTTCATCCTGGGTATCGAACATATCACGGGTAAATTTGGTCATGAGGGCAGCCAGGTCATAGTTTGCCATCCCATATTCCATTCCGGTAATGGCATCGCCCATCCAGCCGTTTTTTTCGCGGTGAGGGCAGTCGGTTGGTATGCTGTGAAGATTGGAGATCATCGATTTTTTACAGATACGGTGGATGGCGTTCAGCATGGTGTCAGAGCTAACAAAATCACCCACGTTTCTCACATCGGAATTTACCTGACATATCTCAATATCTTCAGGGGTAATTTTTCCGGGATAGCCTACAATATTGACATAACGAAAACCTTTGTATGAAAAGCGGCATTCGGCTATTTCATCTTTCTCCCCTTTCGCAATATAAGCCATTTGCTGATATCCTCCCGGTTGACCATGGTCCCGGGGATCTTCATTCTCCCCGTAATAAATTCCAATACGGGTACCTTTGGGTGCATTCACTTTAAGCCGTATCCACCCTGACAGGTTGGTTCCTGCATCAGCCCAGTGCACCCAGCCTCTTTTTTCCACTTTCACCGGTTGAAATTTCTTCACCACCCGGATGGGTTCGCAAAGCTGTGCTTTCAGCT
>JAGYMR010000266.1 GCA_018400515.1 Tangfeifania sp. | reverse complement strand
AAATTTAAAATTTTTTGTAATTTCATCAAATTTTTTTATTTCTTTTTGGGGTTATTTTGCATGGATGTGTTTCAAAAAAGAAATTTCTGGAGATGCAGGATGGCCGCATGGAAGCTGAAGAGCAGGTGCGCCGCCTTACAGAAGAGAACAATGCCCGGGAAGCACGGATTCAGGCATTGATCAGTGATTTTGAAACGATGAAAAATGAACTGCTGGA
This sequence comes from Tangfeifania sp., assembly GCA_018400515.1. The sequence continues at coordinate 3,666 of JAGYMR010000266.1, read as the reverse complement.
AAGCAATGCCTTAAAAGATCAATACATCGATTCACTTAATCAGGAAATATTCGCCCTGAACGAACGGCTAAGCGAGCAGAAAGAGTCGCTGCAGGAAACAAGTTTTACTTTTGGCTTTGAACAACAGCGCCTGACAGAAAAACTGGAAAGCAGGGAACGGACCATCCGGTCACTGGAGTCGCAAATCGAATCACTGGAGAAAGAGATCTCAGAGCAGGCTTCCGTGATTGATGATAAGAATTTTCAAATCAGCCGTCAGAAAGAGGATATAGTAACCCTTCAGGCTGAAATAGAAAAGGGAGAAGCGCAAAGGGAAAAACTCGGGCAACAGATTCAGGAGATGAAAGCGGAAACCGATGCACTGAAAGCGCAGATCGAAGAGAAAGATGCGACCATTACCCGGCTGAAAAACAACGTGAAATTGCTGAGAGAGGAACTGGGGTTGGATTAAGACCCGCTATGCAGCGCCTGCATCGACTGAATAAGGAGTGTTCGCCGGAAAAATGAAGCGCCTGGCTTGGAATGTTCGCTGTTAAGGCCCGGGTAGTGCGGAAAATGTGGGTTTACAATCCGTATATGATCCTTTTGAGGGGAAGCATAATGAAGTTCAGCTGACTTTATGGACAGACTTTAATGAAAGTATAACCATATTGAGATCAAAATTTTATGAGAGAACGGAGGAATTACATCTGTTCTCAAATTTTAAAATAATTTATAAATAATTAAAAATTTTAAATAGATGAAACGCACGGGATTATTTTTTTTAGCAGTGTTTTTTGCTCTTGCAACATTTTGTAAATCAAACGGGTATAAAACCATTTTCAATGGTAAAAACCTTGATGGATGGAAAATCCATGGTACCGAAAAGTGGTATGTGGAGGATGGACTACTGGTATGCGAAAGCGGTCCGGATGGAGAATACGGATACCTTTCAACCGAAAAAAATTACGACGATTTTGAGCTGAAGCTTGAATTTCTGCAAGAGGCCGATGGCAATAGCGGCGTCTTTTTCCGGTCGACATTCGATGGGACAAAGGTGAGTGGATGGCAGGTGGAAGTCGCCCCGCCAAACCATGATACCGGCGGCATTTATGAATCGTATGGAAGGGGATGGCTGGTACAGATCCCGGAAGAGAAAGAGGACATTCTTCAAATGGGGGAGTGGAATACCATGAAAATTCGCGTTGTGGGCGGACATGTTACCACCTGGCTAAACGGACAGCAAATGGTTGACCTGGAGGATGACAAAATTGCCGAAGGCAAAGGGGCCATTGCACTTCAGATCCATTCGGGAGGGGGAATAAAAGTTAAATGGCGGAATTTGCAGGTGAAGGAGTTATAGTTGAAACTGGTCCCAAAATCCCTTTCCGGACGGAAGGCCGCGGAGAGGTCCTGATTACCGGCGGTTTTCCTGTTTGTAGATCTCAAAATAATGGAGGATAGCTGCCCTGACCTCATATTCGTTGGAGGTATAAGGGAGGATCTCCTGGCTGTTAAACCAAACCATGAAAGAGTCGGCTTCGGCCTCATTCAGGCCCGTCAGGTTCATTACGACCTCTTTATTGTAATTTTTCGAATGCATCTCCCAGTTCCGTTCGAGTAACATGGCTTCACGCACATCCCTTTTCCGTTTTTCCCTGCGGCTGAGGTAATACTGCCAGTAGGAGACAGGATTGAACAGGGCGGCCAGCACAGGGGGTTTTTCATTGAATGCATCTCCCCGCAATTCCGGAGGAATATCCACGGGTTTTCCCGTGCCCAGTCCCTGACCGGCTTTGGACTTTTCACCCCTGACCTCCACCTCCCCCAGGGGGTAATTCACCGGGTCCATGGTGAAGGTAATGACCTGCTGCCCGTTGTAATTGTAAGGCACTTTCAAAACCGCTTTCTGAAATCCGACCGAAGAAACGACCAAACTGTCAATGTTAAGCATTTCGAGAGTGAAATAGCCCCGGGCATTGGTCGTCGTTCCTGAATGCGTCCGGTGATTGATAATGTTGGCGTAAGGCACGGCGGAACTGTCGGCCGAACTTATGATCCGTCCTTTTAAGGTAATAAGGATGGGATCGATCACTCCGGCACCGGTCTGACCGAAACCATGGATCCCGGAAAATAAAAAAGCCGCCAGGATTCCGGTGAAAGCACCGGTCCTGAAGAATTGTACTATTTCTGTCCCTGTTTTTTTCATGACAGCATTCATTTCTCAGGCATTTCCTCCTGCCCGAAAATCCATTCCGGTCACATTCCTTGCAAAAAACCTGCCAGCCCGTCCTGCCTTCGACGGCCCAAAGGGGAACAAACTTACTTCAGGGCGATTATCCGTTCTTCAAGGACTCTGATCTTTGCTTCGGCATCTTCCTTTTTGGCCTTTTCTTTGGCCACCACCGCTTCCGGTGCATTGTTTACAAACCGTTCGTTGCCCAGCTTTTTCAAAACCGCCTGGAGAAAACCCCGGGTGTATTTCAGCTCCCCTTCCAGTTTTTCCAGTTCCTCAGCAGTGTTGATCAATCCTTTGAGCGGCACATAGAAGTTCGTGGATTTCACGCGGAAGGAAGCGGCCCCTTTTATCTCCTCATTGACCGTTTCGATGGATGAAAGATGGGCGAGCTTTTGTAGAACAGGATTAAAAAAGGCTGTATATCCCTTATCGCCTTCCTGTATTTTCAGGGTAAGGGTTTCTTTATTGGGGATGTTTTTTTCTTTCCGGATATTCCGGATACCGGAAATGGCTTCTTTCACATTTTCAAAGGCCGCGAGGAGTTCCGGATCATATTCCCCGGTCTGTTGAAGCGGGCTGATCATGATGCTTTCCCCGTTATTCCGGTTTGCCAGCAATTGCCAGATCTCTTCTGTAATGAAGGGCATGAAGGGGTGCATTAAACGCAGCAGCTGATCAAAAAGTGCCAGCACTTCCCGGTGGGTTTGGGCATCAATCGGTTGTTGATAGGGCGGCTTGACGGTTTCAAGCAGCCATCCGGAGAATTCATCGCGGACAGTGGTATAAATGGTCATCAATGCATCTGAAATGCGGAACTGCTCGAATTGGGTGTTCAATGTTTCCACCACTTCGTTCAGTTTGTTTTTAAACCAGTTGACCGCCTGCTTTGAATGTTCAGGCTGCTCCGCTCCCGAAACAACTTCCCAGTTTTTAACAAGCCGGAAAGCATTCCAAATTTTGGTGGCAAATCCGGCCCCCTGGCGGGGCAGATTTTCGTCGAAGAGCAAATCGCCCCCGGCGGGTGAACACAGTAGCATGCCCACGCGCACGCCGTCAGCACCGTATTTTTCAATCAGATTTAACGGATCGGGCGAGTTTCCCAGCGATTTCGACATTTTCCTTCGCTGGGCATCGCGCACCATTCCGGTGAAGTAGACGTTTTTGAAAGGGTATTGTCCTTTATATTTGTATCCGGCAATGATCATCCGGGCCACCCAGAAGAAGATGATGTCGGGGGCTGTAACCAGATCCGTTGTGGGGTAATAATAATTGATGTCATCATTGTCCGGCCGGCGGATCCCGTCGAAGACAGAAATGGGCCATAACCAGCTTGAGAACCAGGTGTCCAGCACATCCTCATCCTGTTTCAGATCATCCAGGGTTAACCGGTTATTTCCCGTTTTCTTTCGGGCCATTTCCAGCGCTTCACCGGGGGTTTCGGCGCAGTA
>JAGYMR010000265.1 GCA_018400515.1 Tangfeifania sp. | reverse complement strand
GGCTTTGATTAAAATTTTCACGCATTTCAGCCCTGGATAAATTCTGATTGGTCAAAGTTTCCACCTCCTTCACCCGGTTCATGATGCCTTTTTCAATTTCAAGGCCCACCAGCACCTTGAGGTTTTTATCCTTCAGGTTATCCACAATCTCCTCAAACCCTGAAAAGTAAAAGAAACCAATCAAAAAATAAAGATTGTCTGAATCTTTGATGTAGTTATTTGCAACTTCTGAAAGCAGTTTCTCCTGGTTGGTTATAAATTCTTTGCTCATTTAAGATGGCTTGGTTTAAAGTAAAAATCGAAAATACGAATAATTCCACATATTTGAATGAGAAAATCACTGCTTTTAATTTATATATAGTGCACACCTCTTGGCGTACCGGAACTTGCCTGTCTGCCTGTAACAGTCAGGCATGGGGTATCTATTTATCCATTTTGTGTTCGCCAGGTCACGATCGTTTCATTCCAAAAAATCCGGTTTCGGGAATTCCCGCATGGGCCCCTTGTAGCGAATGTATGAATCAAAAATATCTTTGTCGGGCCCCACAACGCGCGGGTCTTCCGATTTTTTAAGTTCAGCCGGCAACGCCTGTTTCAATTCTTGTTCAACCGCTGCAAAATCAGGTTTGCCTGCCAGATTATTCAGGTTATACGGGTCGTTTTTAATGTCGAACAATTCATATTCAGGACGTTTGGCGTGTGCCCAGTCGAAATAAGGCCGGATAGTTTCATCCTGCCGGTTTTCGATGATGTGCGATTTGGTTGGTGCAGCATCGATGTCGGTAAATGCCCACGCAGAGTGGTGTTCGCCATTTTCGTCGATTCCGTACATAGGAAGCAATTCGTCTTCAGTTCCGGGTTTTATGCATTGCGGCCCTCCGGCAGGCCAACAGTCGGGTTTTATATTCCAGTATTTTCCAGCTTTTTATCTGTTATCAGGAAGTATTCTTTAATCTTACATTTATATTAAGCCCGCTGTTAAAATGCATCAATTACCCCTTTTTTTCTATTTTTGCACCTTGAAAATGAAAGCAAGGATATCGAAATATTGCGGTATTGCTCCACCATGATTTCCCGGTCCGGGTGGCGTCGGATAGTAATCCAACCCTGACGGGGCTGCGAGCCCCATCAGGGTTCGGCTGAATACACAAATTCCATTTATCGGGCAAAGCATCAGGCATTCTTTTAAAACAGCCTGAAATTTATCATTATCCAACAAATGTAGATCATCGTCCTGGTGCCAGTTGTGCGGTTTGTGGTTCTCTTTCCATTCGCCGCCGGATTCAAAAAAACGATGGAGTGATTCATTTTCATGAGGGACCGTTTTATTCACTTTTTCCGGTAATGGTACACGATTTTATTATTCAAAATTCGGCATTATGCAGGCTCAACCGGCTGAATGAAAATTCGAAATTACAGGTGGGTATGGTGCTTCAATTTTATTAAAAAAGTATAGAGTTCTCACAGAAAACAGTTCAAAATCACCAAAAAAACATTCCTGATTTCAATGTTTTTTTTACCTTACAGGCCAATTTTACGATTCTGAAAAACCAAACTAGAATGCTACAGACCGACTTTCAGCTTCAGCCGGAAGATATCCAAAAAAAACTGGACCTCTTTTGGGAACTTTCAGCCGAAAAAATTAAAAAAATAGAAAAAAACTACGATGCTTCACAAGGCTCGCCAGTTTTTACCGTAACCGGGCAATACACCACCCGTGGCTGGACCGAATGGACACAGGGGTTCCAGTTTGGATCGGCCCTTTTGCAGTTTGATGCCACCGGCGAAAAATCCTTCCTGGAATCGGGGCGCAAAAATACGCTCGAAAAGATGGCTCCTCACATCAGTCACACAGGGGTTCACGACCATGGATTTAACAATTTAAGCACCTATGGCAACCTGCTACGCCTGATGAACGAGGAAAAAATTCCCTTCAACGAATGGGAAAAAAACTTTTACGAGCTGGCAGTTAAAATATCAGGTGCTGTTCAGGCAGGCCGCTGGACTCCCATCCATGAAGGGGGGTTCATGTATTCCTTCAACGGACCGCACTCGCTCTTCGTGGACACCATCCGCTCCTGCCGCATATTAATGGCCAGTCACCTCCTGGGACATGTTCTGCAAACCGAAGGGGATCAAAAAATATCGCTCCTCCAACGATCCATCCGGCACATCTCCGCCACGGCCAGCTATTCCGTTTTTTATGGTGAAGGACGCGACCGCTATGATATCTGGGGACGAACCGCCCATGAAAGCATTTTTAACATCCTTGACGGAAACTTCCGCTGCCCGAATGCCCAGCAGGGATACAGCGGTTTTTCCACCTGGACCCGCGGCCTCTCCTGGGCCATGCTTGGATTCCCCGAGGAACTGGAAGCACTCGAATACGTCCCGGATGGAGAACTTGCCCCGCTGGGAGGAAGGAAAAAAATTGAGAACATAATGCTGAAGGCGGCCAGGGCCACCTGCGATTTTTTTATTTCCAATACCCCTGTTGATGGCATCCCTTATTGGGATACCGGCGCTCCAAACCTTCACAAAATGGGCGATTACCTGGGCAAACCGGCAGATCCCTTCAACGCATGGGAACCGGTGGACAGCTCAGCAGCCGCTATCGGGGCACAAGGCCTTTTACGGCTGGGACATTACTTAAGCAAAAAAGAAGATAAAGAGGGGGCGGAAAAATACACCCAGGCAGGATTAACCGTCATGAACTCCCTGCTTGATTACCCCTACCTGAGCACAGACCCCCGTCACCAGGGGTTGATATTGCACAGCATTTACCATGAGCCCAATGGCTGGGACAATGTGCCGGCGGGCCAAAAAATTGCCTGCGGGGAATCCTCCATGTGGGGAGATTACCATGCACGGGAAGCAGCCCTTTACCTGCAACGTATCATCCAAAACGAAAAATATTATACTTTCTTAGGATGCCTTTCGTAATTCGGGGGGACACAATCCTGATTTTTTTAAATGAAAACCAATGGCAACTGAACTGACCGATTTTTCAAAACTTTGTGTACATACCCTGACCACCAAACCCTGGAACCTGAAAGAGTGCATTCAAAACTACCACGCAGCAGGAATCCGGGGGATAACCATCTGGCGCAATGTACTCGAAGGCCAGGACCTGAAAAAAGCCAAAACCATGTTGAATGATCATGCTATGAAGGTGGTGTCAGTGGCGCGGGGAGGTTTTTTCCCTTCCGTGGACGGCGCAAAACGTATGGAGGCCATCGAAGATAACTTGAAGGCCATCGGGCAAGCCGCAGCTCTGGACGCTCCTCTCCTGGTTTTGGTCTGCGGAGCAGACGGAAGACAATCGCTGGAAAAATCGCGGGAGCAAATAAAGGAGGGCATCCTGAAAATTCTTCCCCGGGCCAAAGAAGCAGGTATCAAACTGGCCATTGAGCCACTTCATCCGATGTATGCCGGCGATCGTTCCGCCATTAACACCCTGGGACAAGCCAATAAAATGGCCGAAGAGATCAACGATGATTTTGCAGGTGTCGCCGTGGATGTTTACCATTTGTGGTGGGACAATACGCTCCGGCAGGAAATCATGCGGTGTGCACAAAATAAAAACCTGTTTGCTTTTCATGTGTGTGACTGGAATGTGCCCACTGTCGATTTTCTGAACGACCGGGGACTGATGGGTGACGGGTGCATCAATGTTCCTGAAATAAGAGGCTGGGTAGAACAGGCAGGATTCGATGGGTACAACGAAGTGGAAATTTTCTCCGATAAATACTGGGCAATAAACCAAAATGTGTATCTTGAAAAAATTAAAAACGCATACCTTAACTTTACGTAAAATATGATTCACACGGTAGGAATAATCATGAACGGTGTTACCGGCCGTATGGGAACCAATCAGCATCTGATGCATTCAATTGTTGAAATC
>JAGYMR010000264.1 GCA_018400515.1 Tangfeifania sp. | reverse complement strand
CTTTACCTGGGCTTCAGATAAAACGGGAGTACAAATGAAAACGGTTTCATACTGATTCAACATAAATAATTCTTTTAATTAAACACTCAGAAAAAATTTGGACGCGCAAAAATAGAAATTAATTGATATTTATCAAACAATTACAGGGGAATATTCCCATGTTTTTTCGGCGGGTTTGATTTTCGTTTATTGTGGGTCATTTCCAGCGCGTCGATAATTTTGGGGCGGGTTTCTTTGGGATGGATGATCTCATCGATGTAACCCAGGGAGGCAGCTTTGTATGGATTGGCAAATTTCTGCCGGTAATCTTCCACCGCTTTGGCTTTTTCCGCTTCATTCAATTTATTGCGGTAAAGAATATTAATGGCACCTTCGGGCCCCATCACCGCAATCTCTGCCGTTGGGTAGGCCAGGTTCACGTCTCCGCCGATGTGTTTGCTGGACATTACATCGTATGCTCCTCCGTAAGCTTTTCGTGTAATTATAGTTATTTTAGGGACGGTAGCTTCAGAAAAGGCATAGAGGAGTTTGGCCCCGTGTTTGATGATTCCGCCGAACTCCTGGTTGGTTCCGGGCAAAAAGCCGGGAACATCCACAAAGGTTACCAGGGGGATGTTAAAGGCATCGCAAAAGCGCACGAACCGCGCGGCTTTCGCGGATGAATTGATGTCAAGCACTCCTGCCAGGTGATTGGGCTGGTTAGCGATGATGCCGGCCGGTTGTCCGGCAAAACGGGCAAAGCCGGTAATAATGTTTTGGGCATATTGGGATTGCACTTCCATAAAGTGCTTGTTGTCAATAACGTTCTGAATGATCTCGTGCATGTCGTAGGGTTTGTTCGGATCGGCCGGGACCAGATTCTGCAACAGCTCTTCCTTCCGGTCGGAGGGATCGATGGTGGATTTTACCGGGGGGTCTTCCATGTTGTTGGGGGGGAGAAAACTTAAGAGTTCCCGGATCATCATGAGGACTTGCTCTTCGTCATCGCCCGTAAAATGGGCTACACCGCTTTTGGTACTGTGTGTGTGCGCCCCTCCGAGCTCCTCCTTTGTTACATTTTCGTGGGTTACTGTTTTGATCACATCCGGGCCCGTGACGAACATATGGCTCTTTTCACTGACCATGAAAATAAAATCGGTAAGCGCCGGAGAATAGACCGCTCCACCGGCACATGGGCCCAGGATGGCGGAAATTTGCGGAATGACACCGGAAGAGCTGACATTGTTATAGAAGATATCAGCATATCCTGCCAGGCTTTCGACCCCCTCCTGGATCCTGGCTCCGCCCGAATCGTTGAGTCCGATCAGAGGTGCACCCATCTTCATGGCCAGATTTTGCAGTTTCACGATCTTATCGGCATTGGCCCGGCTTAATGAACCTCCGAAAACCGTAAAATCCTGGGCAAAAACGTAAACCAGCCGGCCGCTGATCTTTCCGTAACCGGTAACCACACCATCGCCCAGAAATTTTTTTTCCTGCATTCCAAAATCAACATTCCGGTGAGTGACCAGCTTGTCGATTTCATTGAATGTTCCCGGGTCCAGCAACTCCACAATGCGTTCACGGGCGGTTTTTTTGCCCGCAGCATGCTGCTTTTCAATGCGTTCCTTGCCTCCTCCCAACGATGCTTTTGAATTAAATTCGTTGAGTTGGTTGTATTTTTCCTTTAGATCCATATAGGTTTGATTTATTCCAGCTCGATAAGCACCTGATTGCCCTCAATGGTGTCCCCTTCCGATACATTGATTTTTTTGACGACGGCCGTAACAGGGGCTTTGTATTCGCTCTCCATTTTCATGGCGGCAACAATGATCGCTGTTTCTCCTTCTTTAATGGGCTCATTTTCCTTCACCAGTATCCGTACCACTTTCCCGGGCATGGGAGAGCTGATGGTTTTTTCACTTTTGTTCGTTCCGTTCGACCTCCGGTTGATCAGGTAACGGGCCTCTGCATCGATAATATCGACATCGTATGTGCTGTAGAGCGTGTGGGCCGTGTATTTTTTTGGTCTGTTTTGCGGAACGAGTTCAATGTTGTAGGAGCGTGTCCCGTGAAGAATGGAAAAGGTGCCGTCCGCTGTATGGAGTAAATCCACCTGATAGGGCCTGCCATCCACCTCCACCTCGAGTAAATTTCCATTTTGGCTGATTAGCTCAACCCAGGCATTGCGGCCGTTAATTTTAATTTCCAAAGCCATAATTCAGAATTAGAAGATTAAAAATGGTTGATGTAAGGTGTTTTTTTCCACCGGCTTGAAGGCGGAAAAAATTCCTTTTGATTTTCCCGGATTTTATTGATTTTATCCATGTAGTGAACGAAGGTGGCAATGACGACCATGTCTTCACAATCATCGGATTCCTTCTGTTTCATCAGGTATTCCCTGTTTTTTTCAATGAAGTGGGTGTCATACCTCCCCTCCAGGAAATCGGGGGTATTCATGATCCGTTCAAGGTATTTGATGGATGTTTTTACTCCGGTAATTTTGTATTCATACAGGGTTCTTCGCATCCTTCGGATGGCCTCTTCCCGGGTTTTACCCCAAACAATCAGTTTTGATATCAGGGGATCATAGAAAATGGGAATTTCATACCCTTCGTAAACGTATCCGTCGGTCCGAACACCTAGTCCCAGCGGTTCGGATATTTTATGCACTTTACCGGCACTGGGCATAAAATTATTATCGGGATCCTCTGCATAAATCCGGCATTCAATCGAATGGCCCTGCTGGCTCAGTTCATTTTGTTTCAAATCCAGTTTTTGCCCTTCGGCAATTTTGATTTGCTCTTTCACAAGATCAACTCCCGTGACCCGCTCCGTGATCGGATGTTCCACCTGCAACCGGGTATTCATTTCAAGAAAGTAGTAATTCAGGTTTTCATCCACCAGGAACTCGATGGTTCCCGCTCCGGCATAACGGACGGCTTTGGCTGCTTCCACAGCGGCCTCTCCCATCTTTTTCCGCAGGGTTTCTGTCATCAGCGGAGATGGCGTTTCTTCGATCATTTTTTGATGGCGCCGCTGCACGGAGCATTCCCGTTCAAAAAGGTGAATGGCGTTCCCGTGCTGGTCGCCCAGGATCTGAAATTCGATGTGATGTGGGGAGGTGATGTACTTTTCAATGTAGACTGAATCATTACCAAAGGCGGCCTTGGCCTCGGAACGGGCTGCCTCCAGTGCCGGGATCATTTCTTCTTCTTTATATACAAGGCGCATGCCTTTCCCGCCGCCACCGGCCGAGGCTTTGATCATCAGCGGCAATCCGATTTTCCGGACAGCTTCCATTGCCTCTTCGGGAGTGGCCATAAGATCTTCTGTTCCCGGGACAACCGGGATCCCGGCTCTGACCATCGTATCCCGGGCCGTGATTTTGTCGCCCATTTTTCGGATGACTTCGGGAGAAGGGCCGATGAAAACAATCCCCTCTTCCCCGCATCTCCGCGCAAAATCTGCATTCTCAGAGAGAAATCCATAGCCGGGATGGATCGCATCGGCATTGCTCCTGCGGGCCACACCAATGATCTTTTCAATGTCCAGGTAACTTTCTGATGAGGGGGATTTGCCAATGTAGAACGCTTCATGGGCATATCTCACATGCTGCGAAGTGCGGTCTGCCTCCGAGAAAACAGCCACCGTTTCTATATCAAGTTCCCTGCAGGTCCGCATGATCCGTATGGCTATTTCTCCACGATTGGCGATCAGGATCTTTTTGATTCGATTCATTACAATAGTATAATAGTAAAAAATTTATTCTTTTTTAAAGACAATACCTGTTAACTATTTATAGAACAAATTGTTTAATCCTGCTTCTTTTGTTTGCCGGGTCAAAATACGGCTTGTAACCAAAAATGCAAATCAAATTGTGTTAATAATTGTAAATTGGGGCTTACAGGCCTCCGTGTTAATAGTGATTTTA
>JAGYMR010000263.1 GCA_018400515.1 Tangfeifania sp. | reverse complement strand
CTTATCCTAATATTGATTGTATGAGATTTTATAACCATTTCTGTTAACAAAAACACAAAAAAGCTGATATACATATTTTGATTGTGATTAATCAAATTCTGTAAATATTACTGGAAGTACAAAAATATCATTTCCGGCTAAACAGAAAACAACGAACTATAAATAAATAAACGCTGTTTCCAAAAATTGTATTGAAAAAAAAACAAAAAATTTTAAACAGATCGACACACCACGTTGCTCGACGAACCGGGCAGGTAGACCTCTATAAATTATCGATAAAGTAATCGCTCACTTTCCGCATGAGGTGAACCCGGTCTTTTCCCCTTACATTATGCGGATGCGTGGGATAAGCAAAGAAATCAACCTGTTTGTTCTGTTTGACACATTCGCGGAGAAATTTCATGCTGTGCTGCATCACAACCACATCGTCCTGCACCCCGTGGATGAGCAACAAGTCTCCTTTGAGGTTGCCCACATGGTTTAACATATTGGTTTCAGCATATCCTTCCGGATTTTCTTCGGGGCGATCCATATACCGTTCGCCATACATCACTTCGTACATGCTCCAGTCGACCACCGGGCCGCCGGCCGCGCCCGTTTTAAAGACATCCGGATGGCGCAGCATCAGGTTGAGGGTCATAAAACCGCCGTAGCTCCAGCCATGAACGCCAATCCGGTCGGCATCCACATAAGGCAGTGCTTTCAGGTATTTAATTCCCTGCATCTGGTCTTCGGTTTCAAGAATACCAAGTTGACGGTGAACTGCAGTTTCGAATGCACGACCGCGATGATTGGTTCCGCGGTTATCCATTGTAAATGTGATGTATCCCTGCGATGCCATGTAGTATTGCCACCAGCGCGCGCTGTTGTGCCAACCTTTGGTAACCAGTTGCGAATGCGGACCGCCGTAGACATATACAATCACCGGGTATTTTTTAGTTGAATCGAAATCCGGTGGCAGAATCAGCCGGCCGGCCAGTTCCGTTTTGCCGTCAGCCGATTTGATGGGCACCAGCTTGTTTTCTCCCAGTTTGTAATCTTCAAGCGGGTCTGCTGCTTCATGCAGCGTCCGTATTCTTTTTCCTCCGGAGGAAATCAAATCGGTTTGCGAAGGAATCGAAGGTGCGCTGAATTCATCCAAAAGCCAGGAACCTTCAGAACTCAGCACTCCATGGTGCACCCCGGGTGTGGAGGTCAATTTTTTCATCTTCCCTGATTTCAATTCTACCCGGTAAAGATGCCTTTCCAGGGGGCTTTCCCGCGTAGCTTCAACAAAAGCATATTGTTCCTTTTTATCAAAACCCGGCAAACGGGTTATTTCCCACTCCCCCTCCGTAATCTGACGCACCAATTTTCCCTCCGTCGTATATTCATACAGGTGAAACCAGCCATCCTGCCGGCCCAGATGATAAAACCTGTCCGGGTTCACTTTTGAAAACCGTATGGGATGCAGCGGCTCCACGTAGGCAGCACCGGTTGCTTCAAAAAGGGTATTTACTTTTTCCCCTGAGCCGGTATCGTAACAGGTCAGCCGGCTGTGGTTCTGTCCGCGGTTCAGTTCAAAAAGGTAAACCGACGTTTCGTCCGGCGACCAGCAAAGGTTGGTCAGATAATGCTCCGGATCCCCGCCTGTTTCCAGGAACACGGTCTTCCCGGTGGAAATAGTGTAAACGCCCACAGTAACATGATGGCTCTCCATGCCCGCCATGGGGTATTTTACCGGCGTGTGCCGGGCCACACGTTCCATGAAATCAACCACCGGATATCCGGTTACCATGGTCTCATCCTTGCGGTAAAACGCAATTTTTTTTCCTCCCGGTGAAATGAAAATCCCCCCGGAAATGCCAAACTCGCGCCGGTGTACCGCTTTCCCGTTCACGATTCCCCGCCCGCCGTCGTGGGTGATCTGAATGGTCTTTCCGTCTTCTAACGTGACAAACAGATTGTCATCAACGGTATAGGCCACCAACCGGCCAGGCTCGCTGAACCGGGCATTTTCCGCTTTTTCCGGCAATTCAATCTGAAACTGAACGCGGTGATCCCGGCAATGAACCCCAATGAATTTCCTGTTTTTCTTAACCAACAGTACCCCATCCGGGGTCCATGAGTAAGGGGGGAAATTGCTGAAATCCGTATTGTTTTCAGCCCGCATCGCCTCATTCAGGGCAGTAAGCCCCAGAAGGGGTGTCCGGGCATCCGCTCCGGCCTCTGCAGCCCAAAGGGTATCCTTTTCCAGATAAGTAAAAACGGAATCATTTTTCCATGCAAGGCCTTCCATGGAAGCCGGGCGCAAATAGGTGTAGCGACCCCGGATGGCATCTTCCAGGGTCATCTGTTTTTTTTGTGCCACCCCCGGAATCACGGCCAGTACAAAAAGAAGAAGGTATAAATTTCGCATTTCAGGAATATTTTTAGGATTTGAGAAGCGAAAATAGTAATATCTCCGGAAATGATCCGGAATAGTGAGATATTAATCCTAATTTTGCGCGCATAACGTAGGAAAAAATGGAAAAAAGGAACCTGTTTGCCATCTATTTTATTACGCTGATAGCCGTAATGGGAGTGGCCAGCATCACACCGGCTTTTCCCTCCATCAGGGAACATTTTAACATCTCCCCCACCCAGGTCACCCTGCTGATCACCGTATTCACTTTCCCGGGCATTTTTCTTGCACCGGTGGTGGGCATCATGGCTGATCACTGGGGCCGCAAAACCATTTTACTTCCTTCGCTGTTCCTTTTCGGGCTCGCCGGCGGGGGATGCTTTTTCTCCGGCAGCTGGGAAGTCCTGCTTGTCCTCCGCTTTTTCCAGGGCATCGGGGCGGCTTCGCTCGGATCGCTCAATGTAACATTGATCGGCGATCTCTTTTCCGGAAAAAAACGCGGAGCAGTGATGGGCTACAATGCCAGTGTGCTGAGCACGGGGACCGCCGTTTACCCTGCTATCGGGGGTGCCCTGGCAATGGCCGGCTGGCAATACCCATTCCTCCTCTCCTTCCTTGCCATTCCTGCCGGAATATTGGTATTTACCTGCCTGAAAAACCCGGAACCGCATGAACCCCAAAACCTGCGGAAATATTTGCAGCGCACCTGGAAAAACATCAACAAAAAAACGATTTGGGGTCTGTTTATCATCAATATCCTGCTGTTTTTTATTTTGTACGGCGCCTACCTTTCCTATTTCCCGCAAATGATGAAAGAGAGGCTGGCCGCCAACGATTTGCAGATCGGGTTGTTTATGTCAGGGTTTTCGGTGGTAACGGCCATCACCTCTTCCCAGCTGAAGATCATCAACCGGTACATCGCCCCCAAAAGGCAACTGATCATCAGTTTCTTCCTCTACATGGTTTCCATGCTGTTCTTATCGGTGGCCGGACAGTGGTGGGTGCTTGTCATTCCGCTCATTACCTTCGGACTGGGTCACGGGATGCTCATTCCCGGCATTCAGACACTGCTGGTGGGGTTTGCCCCGCTGAGCGAACGGGCAGGCTTTATGTCGATCAACAGCATGATCCTGCGGCTGGGCCAAACCCTGGGGCCCCTCTTTATCGGCCTGTTTTACATGATAGGAGGAACCACAACCGCTTTCCTGGGAGGAGCCTTCGTGGCTGTAGTGATGTTCATTATTGCCGTTTTTATGGTGAAATTTTAAATTGCCCCGGAAAAACAAAAAATTGAAAAGGTGTTGCAAAAAAAAATTTCCGAACTTTGCAGGAACAAACAAAAAAAGAATACGATGAACGCCAGCGACCTTTTGGACCAAATCCTTTTTCTGCTGAAAACAGTTGCCAATGACAAAGAAAAACTGCAAAAAATACTGGATTTTTTGGAAAGCGGGCTCATTGAACCTCCGGAAGAGCCCGAAATCCCCGAAAAATACAAAAAAGTGGTTCCTGAAATCGCGGAAAGCATTGATGCAGGCTTCGTTTGTTACCTGAATCCGGAAACCC
>JAGYMR010000262.1 GCA_018400515.1 Tangfeifania sp. | reverse complement strand
ATTCTTTCGGAAAACCTCCATTTTTGAGGCGATGCAAATATATTGCTATTTTTTTGTTATCACAAAAATTTAAAAAAAAATAAAAACCTACCGCAAGCCTGTTAACTTCTTAATCTCGTTCAGTTTGTTCAGGGCTTCCACCGGGGTCAGATTATTCACATCGAGGGTGGCGATCTCATCCCTGATCTGCTTTAAAACCGGATCATCCAACTGGTAAAAACTCATCTGAACGCCCTCCCTTTTTTCCCCGATCTCCCCCAGGGGTTTGGAGAGCTCCTCCTTTTCCTTGTTCCCTTCCAGTTTTTTCAGAATCTGACCGGCCCGTTGGGTGACCGATTTGGGCATACCTGCCATGGCAGCCACATGGATTCCAAAACTGTGATTGCTGCCGCCCTTCACCAGTTTCCGGAGAAAAACCACTTTATTATCCACCTCTTTCACCGAAACATTAAAATTTTTCACCCGTGAAAAAGCGGCCTCCATTTCATTCAATTCATGGTAATGGGTGGCAAAAAGGGTTTTTGCCTTTGCCCGGGGATGTTCGTGCAAGTGCTCCACAATGGACCAGGCAATGGAGATTCCATCGTAGGTGGAGGTTCCGCGGCCAAGCTCATCGAACAATATCAGGCTCCGGTCGGAAACATTGTTCAAAATGCTGGCAGCCTCGTTCATTTCCACCATAAAGGTGGATTCCCCCAGTGAAATATTATCAGAGGCACCAACCCGGGTAAAAATCTTATCGACAATCCCGATCTTTGCCGAAGCTGCCGGAACAAAGCATCCCATTTGTGCCAGCAATACAATGAGTGCAGTTTGCCGCAGCAGGGCTGATTTCCCGGCCATGTTGGGACCGGTAATGATGATGATCTGCTGATCCTCCTGATCAAGTTTCACGTCATTGGCAATGTAGGATTCGCCAATGGGCAGTTGCTGTTCAATCACGGGATGACGCCCCTCCCGGATATCAAGAATATTGCTCTCGTTCACTTCGGGCCGGAAATACCCATAAGCCGTTGCACAGGAAGCAAACGAGCGGAGGCAGTCCATTTGGGCGAGAATGTAAGAATTCAACTGTATCGCTGAAATGTATTCCGACAACGCAAAGACAAGTTCATTGAACAATTTGGCTTCCAGTTCCTGAATCTTCTCTTCAGCCCCCAGGATTTTCGACTCATACTCCTTCAGTTCCTCGGTAATGTACCGTTCGGCACTGACCAGTGTCTGCTTCCGGATCCAGTCAGAAGGCACTTTATCTTTATGGGTGTTTCTCACCTCGATATAATAGCCGAAAACATTGTTAAAACTCACTTTCAGCGAGGGAATCCCATGCTTCTCACTCTCCTTTTTCTGAAGATTGGCAAGGTAATCCTTTCCCGAATAAGCAATATGGCGTAATTCATCCAGCTCTTCCGACACCCCGTTCCGGATCACATTTCCCTTGTTTGCTGCTGTCGGGGGGTCGGGAACGATATCTTTACCGATTTTCTCCCGGATCAGGTCGCAGGAATTGAGCTGATCGGCGAACCGCTTCAGGGTTTTATTTTCTGCCTGGGCACAAACCGCTTTGACCGGAGCAATGGCATTCAGGGCATTTTTTACCTGAACCATTTCACGCGGATTGATCCTTCCGGCCGACACTTTTGAAACAAGCCGTTCCAGGTCGCCCATTTGCCGCAAATGGTCTTCCAGGTTCTCTTTCAGCTCAGGGTGTTTCAAAAGAAACTCCACCACATCCAGGCGGTCATTGATCGGTTCAACATCTTTCAAAGGAAGTGCCATCCAGCGCTTTAGCAATCGTGCCCCCATGGGCGTCTGGGTTTGATCGGTCACCTGCAGAAGCGATTTTCCCCCCTCCTGGATGGGATGGAAAAGTTCAAGGTTGCGGATCGTAAACCGGTCGAGCCAGACATAGTGTTCTTCTTCGATCCGGCTCAGGCCGGTGATGTGTTTCAGCCTGTCGTGCTGAGTAAGATCGAGGTAGTGCAAGACGGCCCCGGAGGCAATAACTGCCAGGGGCATATTCTGAACGCCAAAACCTTTCAGCGAAGTGGTTTCAAAATGCCGGGTCAGCCGGTCATTTGCTGCATCACTGGTATAAACCCAGTCATCCAGATGATAAACATAGTAATTGTTGCCAAAAATCTCTTCGAACTCCTGTCCCCTGCCCCGCTGATAGAGCACCTCTTTCGGTTGAAAGGAGTTCAGGAGTTTATCGATGTACTCATAATTCCCTTCCGCAGTGAGAAACTCCCCCGTGGAAATATCCATAAAGGCGACCCCGGCCATTTTCTTTTCAAAATGAACCGATGCAAGGAAGTTGTTCTCCCTGTTTTCGAGGATATTGTCGTCAATTGAAACGCCCGGGGTTACCAGCTCGGTAATTCCCCTTTTTACAATTTTCTTCGCCAGTTTGGGGTCTTCGAGTTGTTCACAGATCGCCACCCGCTGCCCCGCCCTTACCAGTTTAGGCAGATAGGTGTCCAGTGCATGGTGCGGAAAACCAGCCAGTTCAACATAGCTGGCAGCGCCGTTGGAGCGCCTGGTGAGGGTAATACCCAGTATATCAGCGGCTTTGATGGCATCTTCACCAAAAGTTTCATAAAAATCCCCCACCCTGAAAAGCAAAACAGCATCAGGATGTTTGTCCTTAATCTGATAATATTGCTTCATCAAAGGCGTTTCAACGTATTTTTTTGCTTCATTCATCGACTAACAAAGATAGCTGTTTGTCAAATGAAGGAAAAATATTCCAAACTTAATTTGAATTTCCCATCGGCCAGGAACTTAATTTTTTTTCCGGTTCCGGCCTCCTCTTCCCTGAAAATCTTATGCGATCAGGAATCCCTTCCGGGATAAAACCAGTGGCCGTTTGCTAAAACGGGGAAAAAACCTTATTTTTTGATTTTAATAACATTCAAAAACAATAAAAATGGAATACAGAAAAATAGGTCTTTCTGATCTTGAATTATCAGCGGTTACCTTTGGCGCCTGGGCGGCCGGAGGCTGGATGTGGGGCGGCACCGAACGGGAAAAGGCTGTGAAAGCCATTCAGGCTTCCTACGATGTGGGGGTGACCTCCATTGATACCGCTCCTGTTTACGGGCAGGGGACCAGTGAAGAGATTGTGGGCGAGGCCATCAGGGAAATTCCCCGCGATAAAGTCCAAATCCTGACAAAATACGGCCTGCGATGGGATACCCAAAAGGGACAGTTCTATTTCCATAGCAAAAACAATGAGGGTCAAGAAATTGACCTTTATAAATATGCCGGAAAGGAGGGGATCATCGAAGAGTGCGAAGAAAGTCTCCGTCGGCTGGGAACGGATTATATCGACCTGTACCAGATTCACTGGGCGGACCCGACTACGCCCATCGGGGAATCCATGGAAGCGGTTGAACAACTCATAAAGGAGGGGAAAGTAAGGCATGCCGGGGTCTGCAATTACGATAAGGCCCAAATGAAGGAGGCGGCCAAATTCATACAACTTATTTCCGACCAGGTCCCCTACAGCATGGTCAACCGGGGAATTGAAGAGGAACTGGTCCCTTACCTCCAGTCGAACCATCAGTCCGTTCTTGCCTACAGCCCTCTTCAGCGCGGCCTTCTAACGGGAAAGATGTCACCGGACTACACATTTAAAGCGGGGGATCACCGGGCAACAACCCCCTTCTTCAAAGCAAAGAACATTGAAAAAACCAATGATTTTCTGGAGAAGATCAAACCCATTGCCCTTGAAAAAAATGCGACACTGGCACAATTGGTCATCCGGTGGACACTTGAACAGCCGGGGATAACCATTGCCCTGGTCGGGGCGAGGGATGCCGGACAAGCCCTGCAAAATGCAAAAGCCATGGAATTAAACTTAACCAACGAAGAATTACTTTTTATTAATAAGGAGCTGGATAAATTGCAACTCGATTTGTAGTTCCAGGCAGCTAATTACCGATCCCAAAAAAAAGCAGTACTCCTTTTTCCCGGAATGCTGCTTTTTTCAAATAAGTCGGCCTGCAGGGATTCGAACCCTGGACCCGCTGATTAAGAGTCAGCTGCTCTGCCAACTGAGCTACAGGCCGCTTTCGTA
>JAGYMR010000261.1 GCA_018400515.1 Tangfeifania sp. | reverse complement strand
AAATTCATAAGATAACTCTGGTAAGCATCGCCGCTCCATATCCAGCGGTCACGCTTAATCCCGTCCAGGTGAAACTCCCGGGTTGTCAGGTGCAGGGTATACAGCGAAACCTCGTAAATGCGGTTCAGCAGCGGATCGGAACAGGAAAAGCCGCCCTTGTAATCCACCGGCAGGTATTCATAAAGGGCTGAAATCCCATCGAAAGAGACCCCGGCATCGGCAACGGCATGAATATAGCGGAATGCCCGGGTGGCAGTGGTATCATTTGATGCTACATCCCGGTGTATAGGGAGGATATCAAATGTTTCAGCCTTTTTCCCGGCCAGCGCCTCCTGCCGGGTCTCTCCGTAGAAAAGACGGAGTTTCCCGTGCCCTGAGACATTTTCCAACACCACTTTTCCGAAAGTTTCTTTCCCGAAATCCACCAGCCGGTGATTTTCGCCTTTTTGAATCACCTTCCCGGACAACGGGGAATATTCAAGTGAGAAACGGGAGGGCGGCCGTTCAGGATCAGAAAAACCGGCGGCGGAAGGGGTATAATACTCCTGATTCTGATTGGTTACCCGCCAACCTGCCGGGGAGTTTGTTGATACGGTCGTCCCCTCCACCCTCAGGGAGGGAAATGCATCAAAATTCTCAACCAGAAAATGCAAGGCATGCTGTCCGGCCGGCAAGACAAAATTCTCCGGATCGAAATCATAGACCACCTTTCCGTCGATCCGGACATGGTACCGCCCGTCAGCCAAAACACGGATGATCTCCGGCTCATCAATATCGTACACCTTTTCAAAGCGGACAAGGCCGTAAGGGGCATCCACCCTCCAGAAAGGGGGATAGGGCTGCCCGCGTTCCTGCCGCCTTCCCCCGACCTCCGTATGGAGCCAGACCTCAAAATCGCCGGGATACCAGATCCATTGGGCCGCATCCTCCTTCTCCGGAGGAGCAGCTCTTGTCCCGGAAAGGGCCTGCATAGGCATTAAAACACCGGTCACCCAAAGGGCAACCATTAATAAAACCGCTTTTCTTATCCTTTTTGAAAAAAACACGAAAGGTACGTACATAAATGGAATGGTTTTTTAAATCTGTTTGATCGCATTCATAAATATTTTTTATTCCGCGGCATTTCTGGAAACACCATGGAAAAACATCCTGCCCGGGATTCGGAAAAATTTTTTTGCCGCCGGATGATCCGGCAACAGGAATCTTTTTTAACAAATTCACCGGAGCCCCCGGTTCAATTCCCTTCCAGGTCAGGCACCACAGCCCGCTTATCGGAGGTGTAGTACAGCAGGTGCCAGGTTTTTTCAGGGAAAATGCTGTTCAGGAACATGGGCTGAGGCATCCAGACCCTGAATAAATTCTCTTCGGTATATTGATTTCCGGCGGATGCATAATCACACAGGATGAGCAAACGTTTTTCATGCTTCGAAAAATGAGTGGGCCGGTAAAGGAAAGGCACTTCAAAGGCCATCCACACATCTTGGGAGGGTGTCTCCACGGGTTTCAGGTCGATATACATCTTTTCCGGAAACGCTGAAGTCGCTTTCAGCAAGGCATAATCGATATTCCATGCATCGTCATGCTTCCATTTGTATTCATCGTGCAGCAACCATAAATTTTGATTTATCTCTTCCACCAGCCGGTTATCCAGTGCCAATACCACAGGGCCGCGCATGATGGCAAGATGGTTGGCACTTCCGGGGGCTTTGATCACCCTGCCCCGCATATCAAATTTTAACCGGATAGCATCGCCTTTTTTCCATTCCCTTGTCAGCCGGGCATATCCCTGGCCCCGGAAGGCAATCTGCTCCTCATTCACATAGATCTCCGTCTGCTCACTCCAGGCAGGAATCCGCAAAGAAACGGTAAATTCCTGCTTTTGCTCCGGACGCAGTTTAATGAGCACCTCCCCGGATTCGGGATAATCGGTTTCCTGGGTCAGCACAAGGGCATGCTGTCCGGGCAGTTCATAATCCCACGTGCCTGTTGTATAGAGATTTACCACGGGGCCCTCTTCCCCTTTCATAACGGACCAGCCAGGGGCAGTCATCAGGCCTCTGGGGCCGTTGGCAACGCAACAGCTGGATTTCATCGAGGGAACCTGCATGGGACTGGGCATCCGTTCCCCTGCCAGGGGAGAGAAATAGGCCCACCAGTTGGCATCTTCCACCATGGCTCCCAGCAGGGCGTTATACAATGTACGCTCCATCTCATCGGCCCAAACCGGATCGCCGGTCAAACGGAGCAACTGGTAGCAAAATTTAATCCAGGTGGCCGTCACGCAGGTTTCCATGGGCTGCTCCAGCAACTGGGTCTGCCGGATGGCACCATCACACCACAACTCCCCGCTTGACCCTGAACCAACGATCATCCGTTCTTTTTCAATGATCTTATGGCCGTACCTTACAACGGCATCGAGGTACTTTTTCTCGCCGGTAACGCGGTACAATTCACAAATCCCCTCAAAACAGGACATCTGCTCATAACCTTTGGGGGAGGAGATATTAATGGGATCCACTCCGGAAAGGGCATCTTCGATCAGACGCATTCCGTCTTCGGTATAAGCGTTGGGCAGGCTCCACAGGGAAACCAGGTGTTTGGCAAAATCCAGGTAACGCTTTTCCCCGGTTCGCTGGTAAATGAGCACCACCGGTTCAAGGATGGAGGATGAAGAGAGGGCCTCCAGCAGGGACAAACCGGTTTCGGTCAGTTTTTGTTTCCCCGGGCCTGCAATCGAGATGATATTATCCAGTGACCTTGCGGCGGCTTCAAGCGCCTTCTCATCGCCGGTCTGATCATAGTAGGCCACCAGTCCCAGCAATGCATATTTCCTGCCCCACATATCCCAGGGTCCAAAATCCGCGGTGTAACTGCTCAGCTTCCCGTCGCTGGTTTGCGTTTCCATTAAACCATGGGCGGCGCCATCAATGATGGCCCGATGGTCTTTGGTGGGTTGATAATGATAAGCCATGGCAGCAGAGGTAAACCACTTCCCCCAGAATTCGCCCTGAAAATAGCCGGGATCATCATTCCGCTCCCGGAACGGGGTCAAATAGAGGGAATAGTCTTTTGCCATGATGCCATTCCGGATGCATGAATCGATCTTTTCCCCGACATAGCCTTCCAGCCCGACAGCTCCACGGGGAAGGGGTGATAACGCGTCACTTTTCCGGATCACCTCCTGTGCCTGAAGGGACAAAGCAACGACCATCAAAAGCACAAAGATGAAGGCACGGTTCCATTTTTCTAATCGGTCTACTTTTTTCTCCATTATCGGTTATTTTTTTGTTTTTTAATTGGTTGTTCCGGCTCCCTTATGCACCTCAATCTGATAATTTCCGGAAGGGACCGTTAATGTCAGGTGCTTTTCTCCGCGCTCCTCAACAACAACGCCTTCCTGTTTTCCGGGCTCCCAGGCATTCACCAGCACCTGGTCGGCCGCTTCAGCGGGTACCGTCACAAGGGCGGAACTATTGGGCGGGATTCCGATTTCCCAGCTCAGCCCGCTTCCGGTGCGTGACCAGGAGCTGCTGATCTTCCCATAGGGCGACTTGGTATGAGCATTCACAAAATCCAGTCCTTCGTGGAAATAGGGCTGCATCACGATTTTCTTAAACCCTACGGCCTCCGGGTCGGTACGGATGCCTGCCAGATTTTCATAGCACCAGATCAGAAAATCCCCCAGGAGCATCACATGGTTCCGGGAGTTCATGGCCGGGTCTGCCGTGTTCCCGTTCCACAGTTCCCAAATGGTGGTGGCCCCGTTTTCAATCATATACCCCCAGCTGGGATAGGTCCGCTGGTTGGCAATTGCAAGGGAGAGATCGCTTCGTCCGTAAGCATCCAGCCCCCGCATGAGAAACTGTATGCCGATCAGTCCGACCCCCACGTGGGAGTCGTGCACGGTTTCAATTTTTTCTGCTGTATTTCTGAAAACCCGCTCCTGATATTCCTCCGGGACAAGTCCCTGCATCAGCGAAACCAGGTTAGCCGTCACGGTATTGTTCCCGTACCACCCTTTCTCCGGATTATAAAACCGTTCATTGTACGCCTGTTTCACCTTTTCGGCCTGCGTCTCAAAAA
>JAGYMR010000260.1 GCA_018400515.1 Tangfeifania sp. | reverse complement strand
AAAACTTAATTTTATTCGAATCAAATTTTGACGCATGGCAAATTTTTCTAACATCATCTTTGACCTCGACGGCACCCTTACCGATAATACCCGCGGGATCGGAAATTCCCTCCGTTTTGCCCTGGAGAAGATGCAGATCGAAGGATTCAGCGGGGATGTACCGGAGGCGTTTATCGGCCCGCCGCTGCAGGAGGGATTTAAACGCCTGTTCGGTTTAAACGATCGAAATACAAAACTGGCCGTAGAGCATTTCCGGGAGTATTACTCCTCCCATGGAATATTCGAAAATGATCCCTATCCGGGCGTTTATGAAATGCTCGAAGGGTTGTATTTTGCGGGGAAAAAGATCTGCATTGCCACTGCCAAACTTGAAAAATTTGCCCGCCGGATTTGTGACCATTTTGGTTTTGATAAATACATTGATCACCTGACGGGCGCTGATTACAATGGTGAAAAAGCCACCAAAACAACCATGGTTGCGGGTTTGGTGCAAACGATGCAGTGGGGTCCTTCAAAGGCTGTTGTCATGGTGGGGGATACGGTTTTTGACATCCGGGCAGGGAAAGAAAACGGATTGTCTACCGTGGCGGTTACTTATGGCTTTGGAAAAGAAGCCGATTTGAAGAAAGCCGGCCCCGATATTATGGTGGATCAGGTGGAGGAGCTTTACGAGGTTTTGCGGTAGGATCATTTGAAAACGGATGATGCTAAACAGTTTTTATTTGTAAAAATTAGGGTATCTTTGAAATATATGATTGTTCCACCAGCCATAAAGAGCGGCGGAAAAATCCGCATTGTTTCTCCTGCCGGGAAAGTGGAGGAGAAGTATGTGCTTCCGGCGGCAGATTGGCTTGAAAAACAAGGCTACCGGGTGGTGCTGGGAAAGCATGTGTTTGCCCGGCATTTTCAGTTTGCCGGGACCGACAAGCAGCGGCTGGAGGATTTTCAGGAAGCCCTTGATGATGAAACGGCGGTTATTCTCTGTTCCCGGGGAGGGTACGGGACGGTCCGCATCATCGGACGCCTCGATTATACCCGTTTGATGAAGCATCCCAAATGGATTGCAGGCTTCAGTGACATTACCATTTTACACTCCTGCCTCAACAACCACGGGATGGCAACCATTCACGGGGCGATGCCACGCTTTTTTTTCGACGCAAGGGGAAAACCCACCGAAAACCTCGAAACACTGATGAAGCTGCTGACCGGGCAAAAGGTATTCTATTCCATTCCGGCTGCTGAAGGAAACCGCCCGGGAACTGCCCGGGCAGAACTGGTGGGGGGAAACCTGTCGGTTATTTCAAGCATGCAGGGAACACAGTGTGAACTGGATACCTCCGGAAAGATCCTCTTCCTGGAAGATATCGATGAATTCCTTTACCATACCGACCGGATGATGCACCAGCTGAAACTGAGCGGGAAACTTGCAAAATTAAAAGGGCTGGTGCTTGGAAACTTTACCGATATGAAAGACAACGAATCGCCCTTTGGAAAAAACATCCATGAGATCATTTCAGAGGCGGTGCAGGTGTATGATTATCCGGTTTGTTACGGGTTTCCTGCAGGACACGATGCCCGGAACCTGGCGCTGGCGTTTGGAAAAACATGGGAACTCAGCGTTGATGAGAAACAATCCACATTGAAATTGCTGTAATCTGTCAAAGAAAAATTCGAAAAAATTGATTTCAACACGGGAAAAAGGGGAAGCAGCCGAACAACTGGCCAGGGATCATTTGTTAAAAGAGGGCTGGGAGGTGCTGGATACCAACTGGTATCACGGGCATCTTGAGCTCGATATTGTGGCCCGGGATGGAGATACGCTGGTCATTGTTGAGGTAAAATCCCGCAACGGGCTTCGGTATGAACATCCTTCGGAAGCGGTAACCAACGTAAAAATGAAGCGCCTGATTGATGCGGCCGAAGCCTATATCTTCCAAAAAGATTTTTGGCTTGAAACCCGGTTCGATGTCATAACGGTGATCTTTTCCGGCCAGGATTTTGAACTCGAGCATTTTAGAAATGCTTTTTATCCAACGTTATAAATAATTTATATGCAGGAATTCTTTCTGACCAACGAAACCATCGAACTGGTAAAATTGCTCAAGTTTCTCGGAATCGCCGAAACGGGGGGCCACGCCAAAATAATCATTGAGAGGGGCGGGGTTTTTCTCAACGGAAAGCCCGAATTCCGCAAGCGGGCCCGCCTGCGGTCGGGCGATGAGGTCCGGGTGTTTGACGAAAAAATCATTATCCGGGAAAAAACGATCGATTAAAAGCTTCGATTGATTTTGTTTTTTCTACTTTTGAAAGAGCATGTGTTACAAACCCATCGATTATGAATTAACTGAAATTTTGTAAAAATGGCAACGAGTAAATTATCACAACTTTACACCGACACCTTTCGACAAAATTGGGATTATACAGCTTTCACCGATTATGAAGGGGCCGATTTCAAATACCGTGATGTGGCAAAAGGCATCAAGTCATTGCACCTGTTTTACCAACTGACCGGTTTGCAGCGGGGGGATAAAGTGGCCGTGCTCGGACGGAATTCGGCGCACTGGGGGACCGTTTTTCTCTCTGCCCTCTCTTCCGGGATTGTGATCGTTCCCATCCTGCCCGATTTCAATGAGATCAATACCAATCACATCATCAATCATTCCGAATCAAAACTGGTCATCGCCGGGCGGGCCCAGCTCGAAAAAATTGATGTGGCGAATGCTGAAAAACTGCAGGCGGTCATGGTGCTGGAAGACTTCTCCCTTCACTGGTCCAGGGATAAAAATTGTTCGTATAAGCAGGCAGATGCATTCCAGTATTATAAGGATCATACCCTGAAAAAGGAGCAGTTTCAGTTTGAATCACATGACCGGGATGAGACCTGCATTATTTCTTATACTTCAGGGACTCAGGGATTTTCCAAGGGTGTAATGATCCCGGAGCGAAGCCTGGTCTCCAACATTGTATTTGCCCGGGAGCACATGCCGCTGAAAGCAGAGGATAAGATTGTCTCTTTTCTTCCCATGGCGCATGTTTACGGGTTGTTGTTCGAGTTTTTATTTCCTGTCACTCTGGGCTGCCACATTACATTCCTGAATAAAATGCCCTCTCCGGCCGTTATTGCGAAGGTTTTCGGGGAGGTGAAACCCCACCTGATCCTTTCGGTGCCGCTGGTGATTGAAAAGATCTATAAGAAAAGGATTTTGCCGACCATTGAAAAACCGGCGATGAAAGTGTTATTAAAAACGCCGGGCATTTCAAAAGTGATCCTGAAAAAGATCAAGGACAAGTTGCTGGAAACTTTTGGCGGGCGGTTTTTTGAGATCGTGGTGGGCGGTGCTCCCCTGAGTGCGGATGTTGAAAAATTTTTCAAGCGGATCCAGTTTCCCTTCACCGTGGGTTATGGAATGACCGAATGCGGCCCGCTGATCAGTTATGAAGCCTGGAATAAAACCATGCCCGGCTCGGCAGGTAAGCTGGTTGACCGGATGGAAGTCCGCATCGATTCAGACGATCCCTATGAAGAGGTAGGCGAAATTCAGGTCCGCGGGGAAAATGTCATGAACGGTTACTATAAAAATGAGGAAGCCACCAAAGAGGTTTTTACCGACGACGGGTGGCTGAAAACCGGCGATCTCGGGGTGATCGATGAGAACAATTTCATTTATATCCGTGGACGTTCCAAAAATATGATCCTTGGTCCTTCGGGACAGAATATTTATCCTGAAGAGATCGAGGCAAAAATCATGAATTTGAATTATGTGGCTGAATGTGTCGTTACCGAACGGCAGGGAAAACTGATTGCCAAAGTATATCCCGATCAGGAAGCCCTGAAGGCGGATCAGATTCCGCTGGAGGACCTTCCCGAAGTGATGGGGGAGCACCGGAAAAAGCTGAATTCGGTGCTGCCGCGCTACGAGCAGTTGGCTTCTTTCGAATTGGTGAACGAGGAGTTTGAAAAAACGCCGAAAAAGAACATTAAAAGGTATAAATACATTTAGCAATCAACGCATCGCTTTACCCCTGCAGAAAACTTGCTCTTCAGTGGTTTTCAGTGCTCAATTCCCGGGATCTCTTTATTGGGCTGGTT
>JAGYMR010000026.1 GCA_018400515.1 Tangfeifania sp. | reverse complement strand
TTACCCCCTGATTATAAAGGGGAATTTCAATTAATAATTCAGATGGAAGAGGAACAAATTGCCCGGATGGTGAAAGAACAGGGATTCATCGATGAACCTTTGGGGCCCGGTGTGAACCTGAAGGATGAGATCAACCGGCTCCGGAAAGCCAAGAACGCGGTGATATTAAGCCATTTTTATGTGGAAGGAGCATTGCAGGACATTGCCGATTATGTGGGGGATAGTCTCGGACTGGCCCAGGAAGCAGCCAAAACCAGCGCCGATATGATTGTTTTTGTAGGCGTTCATTTTATGGCTGAAACCGCCAAGATCATCAATCCCTCCAAAAAGGTGATCC
The DNA here is from genome assembly GCA_018400515.1 of Tangfeifania sp. The sequence goes on along the minus strand of JAGYMR010000026.1, from coordinate 19,615 downwards.
TTCCGGATTTGAATGCCAGCTGCTCACTGGCCGAATCAGCTCCTGCAGAAGCATTTGCCGCATTCAAAGCCAAACATCCCGGGCATAAGGTGATCACCTATGTGAATGCCACAGCAGCTTTGAAAACCATGTCCGATATTGTTTGCACCTCGGCCAATGCCCGGAAAATTGTGGAGAGTTTTCCTGAAGATCAAAAGCTGATCTTTGCCCCGGATAAAAACCTGGGAAATTACATCAACAGCATTACCGGACGGAATATGGTATTATGGGACGGCGCCTGTTTTGTCCACGAGAAATATTCGCTCGAAAAGATTATTGAACTGATGGATCAGCATCCGGATGCCGAATTTATTGCGCACCCCGAATGTGAAAAACCGGTCCTCTTGCTCGCCAAGCACATTGGTTCGACCACTTCGCTTCTGAATTATGTAAAAAACAGTTCCGCGGGAAAATATATTGTGGCTACGGAAAGCGGCATTTTGCATCAAATGAAAAAGGCCTGTCCAGAAAAAGTTTTTATTCCGGCTCCCTCCGTCGATTCCACCTGCGGATGCAATGATTGCATCTATATGAAGATGAACAGCATGAAAAAATTATATACCTGCCTGAAATATGAACAGCCGGAGGTTACCCTTCCGGGAGAGGTGATTGAAAAGGCCCGGATTCCCATCCAGCGCATGCTTGATATTTCAGGCTGAGATCAACACCTTCACCCGGCTGTTGGCCGTAAGTTTCCTGTTTTTTAAATCGGCTCCTGTAATGAGATTGATTCCGGGCTGTTTGCCGGGGGTAAAACTGCCCAGGTGTTTATCCATTTCCAGGGCGCGTGCACCGTTCATCGTTGCCCAGCTGATCAGGTCGTTCATCCGGATTTCCGGGAAATGTTTCTGAAGCTCGATCATTTCACTGATGACAGAAAGGCGGTGGTTAGAAGCAAGGCTGTCGGTTCCCAGGCAGATCACCCCTTTTTCTTTTTCAAACAGGGGCAGCGGAGGCAGCGCGTCTTCGATGTACTGATTGGAGCGTGGACAAAGCACGAAAAAGGTGTTCTTCTCCGGGCGCTGCATTTTCAGCGTGGCGATATCGGCAGCGGCAGTGAAGGTGTTGTGAACCAGAAGAAGCGGGTTCCCGGGCGGCAGGTCATTCATCACGGCCATCAGGGAGCTTTTCCCGGGAGGTTTCCAATGAGCGGTACCGATGCCTAAATTTTTTTGCAGGTGGTCAGCAATGGGGCCGGTGCCGTCATGGAAAAAACGGGCTTCCGCCCTGCTCTCCTGATTGTGTATGGAGAGTATGCTTTTTTCGTCCAGCGCCTTGTCAATGATTTTTTTAAACAGGGGGGGGGAAACCGCGTAGGGGGAGTGGGGCACCACCGAAGCGGGAAGACCCGCTGCCCGGAACAGGTCTGCTACAGAAGAAGCCTGGCTGAAGGCCTTCTCCGCACGCGCAGGATCAAAACCAAAAGCTTCGGCAAAGGTATGGTAACGGATCTTACTGGTTTTTTTTGTGGCCAGCGTTAAAAGGCTGTTGGAAATATCCCCCGCGGCGGCAATGCCTTCCCGTTCCATTTGTTGGTTGGCTTTTTCGATGGCTGCCTGGATTTTTTCAGGAGCGGCTTGACGGAGCCGGTTGATGGCTCCTATAAATTCCCCCATTCCGGTTTTTTCGGCAATCCGGCCTTCAAGATGCGAAAGCTCCAGATGGCAATGGGCATTGACAAACCCCGGAACCAGAAAACCGTTGTAATATTCCAGCCCGGCCTGCTCTTTTAAAATGCCGCCGGTATCAATGACCTCCCGGATCGTTCCCTGGTCGTCGCAGACCAGGATCCCGTTTTTCAGTGGGGGCTGTTCCACGGGGAAAATATATGTGGCTGCGATCTTTCTCACTCTTGCTTTTCCATGGGGTTGACCTGGAGCTGATCCTGTTTGCGTCCGGAGAATTCCTGTTCCATCTCATTGATCTGGTTCATAACCTGGCGGTACATTTTTTCGAAATCGCGCGGCTGACTTGCATAGAAAACAAAAGATTTTTCAAAAACCGAGTCAGGAACTTCGTATTTTTGGAGAACCGAATAGTAAAAATCGGCTGAAGAACTTTTTTCAACCAGTGAATCCCGGGTCCTTTGACTGAAAAATGCGGCTTCGGCCAGATGAATGTCCACGAGCATATCGATCATCTTTTCTTCCCCGATCAGGTTTTCGGGCCTCTCCACAGGGGGCTCGTCACAGCCGGGGAGCATCCAAAGAGAGGAGAGGTATAACAGGAGCAGTATTTTTTTTATTCGTTTCATCATTCGTTGTATTCCGTTGCAAATTAAATATTGTTTTTGCTTCAACCCCTCTTTGGGGGAAAATTTTTCCGGGCGCATTTTTAGGTGAAAATGGCGCGGAAAACCTCCTCTACGCGGCTGGCACGTTCAATTTTTATTTTATAACGGCCGGGTTCAAAGCCTTTGTTCACTTCCGGGATGAAAATTTTATTGAATCCCATCTTGGCTGCTTCAGCAATGCGCTGTTCGATGCGGTTGACCCCGCGGATTTCGCCCGTGAGGCCTACTTCCCCTGCAAAGCAGGTTTTATGGTCAACGGCCCGGTCGATGTTGGAAGAAAGGATGGAACAAATTACCGCCAGATCAGTGGCGGGATCATTAATCTTCAGTCCCCCGGCAATGTTGAGGAAAACATCCTTGGCAAGCAATTTAAATCCGGCCCGTTTTTCCAAAACGGCCAGCAGCATGTTCAGCCTGCGGAGGTCAAATCCGGTGGAGGAGCGCTGAGGGGTTCCGTAAGCAGCTGAACTGACCAGCGCCTGGATTTCGATTAGGAAGGGGCGGATACCCTCAATGGTCGCAGCAATGGCGGTTCCGCTCACCTCGTCGCTGACTTTTGAGATAAGCTGTTCTGAAGGATTCAGGATCTCTTTCAATCCGCTGCTGCGCATTTCAAAAATGCCCAGTTCGTTGGTGGAACCAAACCGGTTTTTATTGGCCCTTAAAATGCGGTACATGTAATTGGTGTCCCCTTCAAACTGCAGCACCGTGTCTACCATGTGTTCGAGCACTTTTGGCCCGGCAAGGCTTCCCTCCTTGTTGATGTGGCCGATGAGGATGACCGCAATTCCTTTTTTCTTCGCGAACTTAAGAATAGCAGCGGTACACTCCCGGACCTGCGAAACCGATCCGGGGGATGATTCAATGGTTTCCGCAGCGATGGTCTGGATGGAATCGATGATGAGCAGTTGCGGGGCTGTGTGTTCCGTCTGGGCAATTACCTGTTCCAGGGAGGTTTCACTGAGAAAGAGGCAGTTGTTCCGGACGATATTCAGCCTTTCGGCCCGGAGTTTTATCTGTTGGAGACTCTCTTCTCCGGAGATATAAAGGATTTTTTTATTCTGAAGGGCAAGGGCCATCTGGAGGGCCAGGGTGGATTTTCCAATGCCCGGTTCTCCGCCCAGCAGGACAATGGTTCCGGGGACAATTCCTCCCCCCAGGACACGGTCAAACTCCCGGATGCCCACAGCAAAGCGTTGGTTCTTTTCTGCTTTGATATTTTCCAGGGAGAGGGGTTGATTCCCTCCGGAAAGGAGCGTTCCTGCCGCTGCCGGTTTTTTTTTCGCTACGACCTCTTCAACATAGGTGTTCCACCCCCCGCAGGAGGGGCATCTGCCCAGCCATTTCGGTGACTGAGCCCCGCAATTCTGGCAGGTGAAAATGGTTTTGGTCGGGGCCATTAATCCAGCTGTTTTATTTTTTGAATGAGATCCGTGGTCGAAATTCCCGGCACCAAATCCAGGGTTTCGACGCTTCCTCCGTTTTCAAGGACTGTATCATGCCCGGCAATTTCATGGAGGGCATAATCTTTTCCTTTCACCAGTACATCCGGAAGGATCAGCGCAATGAGGCCTGCCGGCGTTTCCTCCGCAAAAAGAACAACCGCATCCACAAAAGAAAAAGCGGCCAGGATTATTGAACGCGCTTTTTCATCCAGAAAAGGACGCCCTTTTCCCTTGAGGAGCTGTACCGATGCATCCGAATTTAACCCCACGATCAGTTTGGTCCCCAGGGCCGATGCCTTCAAAAGGGAATCCACATGGCCGTGATGGATGATGTCAAAACACCCGTTGGTGAATACAACGTGTTCTCCGGCAGCTTTCCACTTTTTCAGAACCGGTTCAAAGGCTTTAAAATCATTGTGAATTTTTGATTCCAAAGGATTCTTCTTCATACGATTAAAATTGTTTATTCTCAAAGGGATCGTATGGAACTCGCATGTATTTTAATCATTCCCTTGGGTGTGAAGTTTTACATGCTCGTTTCATGCTCTTTTTATTTTCACCAAAAGTACAAAACCCGGCCGGAATGTTCAAGCCCATTTTTCCGGGCCAGGGGCTGCTAATTTCTCAGCGCTTCAACGGGATTCCAAAAGACGTTTTCAAAATTTACAATCTGATCGTTTTTGATCTTAACCCCTTCATTTTCGAGCAGTTCCTGCATGGCTCCCGGGGTGTCGAAATGGTGTTTTCCCGTCAGCAAACCATGGCGATTGACTACCCGGTGGGCAGGAATGAATTCCGGGGTGTTGTGTGAGGCATTCATGGCCCACCCGACCATTCGTGCCGCTCCCGCACTCCCCAAATACCGGGCAATGGCCCCGTAAGAGGTAACCCTGCCCGGGGGAATTAATTTTACCACCGCATATACCCTGGAAAAAAAATCACTCATTACTTCTTTTGTAAAAGCCAAAATTTTGGCCTGGTTAAAAAACGGCACTCTCCGGTTTCACTCCCTTGCCGACCTGCCGAAACTGCGGTAGGCATCCTTTTCAGGTTCCACCGGCGGCTCCTCCAGTGTGGTGGCATTCAGTTTGAATGCCAGGTATTTTATGGGAATTCCCCGGCTCAGCCACTGTTTCTCATAAAACGTTTTTATCTCCAGGGTCTCATTTAACAAGGCCGATTGATAAAGGTCACCGGTTTGTTTCAGAATATCAAAATGGTTGTGGCGAGCCAGTGCAAAGGTATAAGTATATTGAAAAAGGCTGTCTGTTTTTAGATGAATGGATCCCTCTCTCTTCAGGAAAGTGCGGTATTTATTCAAAAAACGGGTGGAGGTGAGCCGTTTCCGTGTTTTTTTCATTTGTGGATCAGGGAAAGTGAGCCAGATTTCATCCACTTCATCTTTGCCAAAAAACCGGTCGATGATCTCAATGTTTGTCCGCAGAAATGCCACGTTTTCCAGCTTTTTCTCCCGGGCAGTTTTGGCGCCTTTCCATATTCGTGCCCCTTTGATATCCACACCAACAAAATTTTTCCCGGGGAAACGTTCAGCCAGTTCAACGGTGTATTCACCCTTGCCACACCCCAATTCCAGGATAAGTGGATGGTTATTTTTAAAGAAGTTTGCCGTCCAGAAACCTTTCAGGTAAAAATGGTTGTTTTTCAACGAATGGTACGGAGCCTGAATAACATTTTCAAAGGCTTTCATCTCTTCAAATTTTGTCCGCTTATTTTTACTCACGTTGTTCCGCTCCGTTGAGTTAATTTTTTACTTTTTCTAACCGCACACCGATGTCGTGGATTCCTTTCAGCACCTCTTCCCGCATTCCGTGTTGGAGGGAAATGTTATAATCTCCGGAACGGGTGAAGGTGAGATTGCGGCGAAAGATCGCCTGCCGGGTTTTTATTTTCCCGATGCCTTCGCTCAGCCATTCTCCAGAGGGTTGGGCCAGCAAAATGTTAAAGGTGTCTTTTTGCATTTTTCCGGCTGGAGATTCCATTTCAATGAATAACCACAAATTGCTGTAATTGTAATTGGTGGTATTTCGAACGCCGATAAGCAGGTTGTGATTTTGCATCGTATCTGTTACAGGAACCCGGAACCGGATCAGGGAATCTTTGTGCCATTCTGCATCCGTTATGCGCTGGTATTTTTCAAAAACCCAGGTTTTGTCACAGGAAAAAAAAACTGTTCCCAGGAGAAAAATTAGAAATAAATGGAGTAGATGCTTCATTCAAAAAAGATTGTGTTCTTGCCAACAGGTGCAGATGCAGTGAAAAGATTCTTCCGGTATCGGGAAATAATCCACAGGTCGGGGAAAATATTCCCTTTCTTGCCGGATATGAAAAATTCATTTTGTCCGTTCATAACGCTTTTATTTGTTCCCTGTTTTCCGGCCTGGTTTTTTATAAGGTTTTCGCCGCCTTTTTTTGTGCGGTTTTTTTTTCGGACGGGAAAAACGGTCCAGATCCTCCTGTCCTACCATGTTGAAAAAGGTATCTTCCGTTTTTTTCATTACCTCCGGACTTTCAGAGGAGAGTTTTTCAGGTTTTTTTCCGGCCTTGTTCATCTTCAGAATCTGTATCACTTTTTCTACCGGAAGTGCGACCTGGTTAGAGGGCATATTTCCTTTTTGCCCATACCAATAGATCCTTTTAAAGATATCTGCTTTTAGAAATTCATAAGTGCCAAATTTTGTCTCAAGCGGAATGTTATTTGGAGGAAAATCTTTTTGAGCATCGATGTAGGCATCGACTTCAAAGTTCAGGCAGCATTTAAGTTTTCCGCACTGTCCGGCCAGTTTTTGAGGATTCAGTGAGATGTCCTGATAGCGTGCGGCATTGGTAGTTACAGAAACGAAATTGGAGATCCATGTGGAGCAGCAAAGTTCCCGGCCGCACGGACCGACTCCTCCAATCCGGCCGGCCTCCTGACGGGCGCCGATCTGTTTCATTTCAATCCGGATGTGGAAGGTTTCTGCCAGGATTTTGATCAGCTGTCTGAAATCGACCCGCTCATCAGCGATATAGTAAAAAATGGCTTTGGTGCGATCTCCCTGGTATTCCACGTCCCCGATTTTCATATCCAGGTTCAAATCTGCGGCAATTTTCCGGGATTGGATCATGGTTTGGTACTCCAGCGAAATGGCTTCTTTCCATTTTTCAATATCCTGGGGTTTGGCTTTGCGGTAGATTTTTCGGAGTTCTCCGTTTACAGTGGTTGCCCTGTGTTTTTTCATCTGTTCGGCCACCAGTTCACCCGAAAGCGAAACAATACCGATATCGTGTCCGGGATTGGACTCTACAGCCACCAGGTCCCCGGGCTGAAGTTTTAAATTATTGACATTCCGGTAATAATCTTTGCGTGTATTTTTAAACCGTACCTCCACGATACCTCCGTCAGTGGCAAGGCATTCAATGTCTTTCATCCAGTCCATTGCATGCAGCTTGGCACAGGTGATCCAATGATTCTTGCAAACCCCTCTTTCCAGTGTATTTACATTTTCCATAATCAAAAATTTTTTGCAATGTGCGCTCCTTTTTAATTTTTTGAGTCAGAAGGCCGTTTCCGTACTTTTGCCATCAGGCTCTTCCCGGCGGTGATTTCAGGCTCTTTGGCCGGGATGGCATTGAATCCTTCCCGCCGGGATTCCTGAAATGTTGGTGCGGAATGTTCCCATTGCAATGCACAAAAATAGTGATTAATAACAAAAGACAGTGAAATCCGGGATTTAAAAAAATCTTACCGCCTCAGAAGTTTTGCTGTAAGCAGTGCAGTATCGAGGAAAATAATTTTAGGGTTTCCATTCTGGGAGATGTGTCGGATCGCCTTTTCGAATGCATCCGCAAAAGGGATGATGTTGCGCTCATTAATGAAAGGGGAAAACCTCACGCCCCAATCCTTCTCTTTTTCATTCATGTACAACAGCCCCGGTTTTTTCAGATTCATCATAAAATATTCGCGTACAAGCCTTAATGCGAAGCTGAAAAATGACTTTTGCCGGTCGCGGCCCAGTTTGGCCATCTCCTCTGCCCAGTTCACCAGTTTTACGATTTCGGGTTGGTAGGCAAATCGCATCATTTCCTGGAACTTCCCGAAAAAAAACCGGGCGTCTTCATTGGGGGTTGCAAATTCGAGTGCTTTAATGAGATTTCCATTGGCAAGATGCACTGCTTCGGTCGCCTGTTCCGGCGTAATGCCCTGTTTTTCAACAAGGGTTGTTCGCATGGCCTCCTTGTCGATCCGGGGCACTTTTATGCGTTGGGCCCGGGAGCGAATGGTTGAAATTATCGCTTCGTCGTCTTCTGAAACCATCAGGAAGAGCGTTTTAACCGGTGGCTCTTCGATCAGTTTCAAAAGTTTGTTTGAACAGGCGGGATGCATTTTTTCGGGGAGCCAGATGATCATCACTTTAAATTCCGATTCAAAAGGCTTCAGGTTCAATTTATGCAGAATGGAATCACTCTCCCGCTCATAGATCAACCCCTGTGCATTTTCGTTTTCCACAAATCCCAGCCACTGGCTGAGCGTGAAATAGGGACTTTGGAGTACCTTTTCACGCCAGCGCGGGAGAAAATCATCACTCACCGGTTTTTTCACCTCTTTTGTGGGAAAGACCGGAAAAACAAAATGTAAATCGGGATGGGCCAGTTTCTTATATTTGCGGCAGGAGGGGCATTCACCACAGGCGTCTGTTTCACCCCGGTTCCGGCAGGAGACATATTGGGCAAAAGCCAGTGCCAATGCCAGTTTCCCTGTCCCTTCCGGGCCTGTAAATAACTGGGCATGACTGATCCGCCCCTCTTTTACCGAACGGATCAACCGTTTTTTGATCGCTTCCTGTCCTGTTACATCTTTGAAAAACATATTTCAAAAATAATGGTTTTGAATTTTGATCGGGCATGTTCGCTCCCATTTGTTTCATTTTTATCCCGGGAAAAAGGCTCCTCCGGAAAAATCCTTTCCATAGATCGCCGGTAAGGGGTGTTAAGAATTATTTACATCGTTCATTTCGGAACAACCTTTCACCTGTCCGGAAAAATAAATTTTTATCTTTGGTTTATTGTTTAAAAACCTAATAATTTGAATCATATGCAAACAATAGACAACTACAATTTTAAAGGGAAAAAGGCACTTATCCGTGTGGATTTTAACGTGCCTTTAAATGAAAAATTTGAGATTACCGATGACACCCGCATGCAGCGAGCACTTCCGACCATAAAAAAAATTATTGAAGGAGGTGGTTCTCCGTTGATAATGTCGCATCTGGGGCGCCCAAAAAACGGGCCGGAAGATAAGTTTTCACTGAGGCATCTGGCCGGACATTTATCTGATTTGCTTGGAGGAGTTAACGTAAAAATGGCACCCGACTGCATTGGCGGCGAAGTGAAAAAAATGGCTGCTGAACTGAAACCCGGTGAGGTATTGATGCTTGAAAACCTTCGTTTTTATAAGGAGGAAACCGGAGGGGATGAGGCCTTTGCCCAAAAGATTGCCGAAAACGGTGACTGCTGGGTAAACGATGCTTTTGGTACAGCCCACCGCGCACATGCCTCCACGGCCGTAATCGCAAAATTCTTCCCGGAAGATAAGATGTTTGGCTATCTGGTGGAGAGCGAAGTGAAAAGCCTTGATAAAGTGGTTAAAAATCCACAACGTCCGTTGACCGCGATTATGGGCGGCGCCAAAGTCTCTTCCAAGATTACCATTATCGAAAATTTGCTTGGGAAGGTGGATAACCTGATTTTAGGCGGTGGAATGACCTATACGTTCGTGAAAGCCAACGGCGGAGAAGTGGGCGATTCGATATGTGAAAATGACTACCTTGATATGGCTAAGAACATCGAGAAACTGGCAAAAGAAAAGGGTGTCAACCTGATTATGGCAACGGATGTGATCGCTGCCGATGATTTTAGTGAAAATGCCCGTACCCGCATTGTCCAGGCCGGCGAAATACCGGAAGGCTGGCAGGGACTGGATGCAGGTCCGGAAAGCATTGCCCGTTTTAAAGAGGTGATTGAAAAATCGGCGACGATTCTATGGAACGGCCCTGTGGGGGTTTTTGAAATGGAAAAATTTGCCGAAGGATCGAAAGCCGTGGGGGATGCCATTGTTGAAGCCACTAAAAAAGGTGCCTTCTCCCTTGTGGGCGGGGGTGACTCCGTGGCTTGTGTGAATAAATTCGGAATTGCTCCGGGCGTATCCTATATTTCTACTGCCGGCGGTGCTTTGCTTGAATACCTTGAAGGAAGAACCCTTCCGGGTGTAGCTGCTGTGCGGGGCGAATAGAATGGTTCGTCAGGAGTGTGCGGAGGCCGGTAAAAAATTCCTGCGTTGTTTCCGCAAAGATTATTTTTAAAAAATTTTTTATCCCGGAAATACTCCGGGATTTTTTATTGTGTGCCGGAAAAATCATTTACCTTTAAGATGTTGCCTGCTTGACCGGATACAATGCCCGGAAAGGCATTTATTAAGACATGAGGATCACTGCTTTTCATGGACTTTTAAAAGCAGGGTGTAAATAGGAGGGAAACAATTGTTTTCCATTTTTGTTCCTTTTCAGGAAGCAAAGAACAAAGCAAGTTGAAGGGGAAAAATAATATTGAGGAAACGACCATGACAACAACATTTCCCTCTGTGCAAGATAAAAACGCCTTGGATGTTCATAGTCAGGCCCTTTTAACGGGGAGTTTTTTATAAGTATTGTCGAATGTTTAAATAAATTTTATTCTAATGAAACCAAATGTAGGACCAATTGACCGGTTGTTGAGAATTATTTTAGGATTAATTGTTGCTCTTCTGGGAGTGATTTTTGATAGTTGGTGGGGGCTCATCGGGCTTGTTCCGATGGCTACCGGACTTTTTAAGTTTTGCCCCCTTTACCTGCCTTTTAAAATATCAACGGCCAGGGAGAAGGAAGAGTAGTTCCTGTTTCGGGCTTCCTTTTTTACCACAAAAACCGGCAGGAAGCAATCCTGTCCACAGGTGCTGATTGGCATCATGGATTTTTTTCTGGTCGGTCACCGAAAAATCTTTACTTTTGCTCCCCGGACATGTCCCGGGAAAAGGGGAAAAATGCCCTGTGGAGAATCGCCCCCCTTCCTGTGCCACGGGCTTTTCGTGGGACATTCTCCTGAACGGGTAATTGTGTTATGATTCATCTTCGGTGTTTGCCGGGTGAACCAATTGGCTGGTATAAAAAAATGTGGTAAAATGTCGTTCAAAAAGGATTTATTGCTTGTTGCGGGCTTACTCATGCTCTTTACGGTTGGATGTAAAACCAGAGAAAAAAAAGAGGGATTTGTTCAGAAAACCTTAAAAGAGGGCTGGATGTTTCGTCAGGCAGGTGACCGGGAATGGATGCCGGCGACCGTCCCCGGTACAGTTCATACCGATTTGTTGGCGAACGGTGTAATTAAAGACCCTTTTTTCCGCCTCAATGAGCGAAAGATACAGTGGATTGACAAAGTTGCCTGGGAATACAGGATTCCTTTCTTTGTTGAAAAAAAGCTGCTTGCATACGACCGGATTCAATTGGATTTTAAAGGATTGGATACCTATGCCGGTGTTTTTGTGAATGGTCAAAAGGTTTTGGAAACCAATAATATGTTCCGTGAATGGCCAATAGGGGTGAAGGGACTTTTGAAGGAAGGGGAAAATGAACTTCGTGTTATTCTGAGATCTCCCATTCGTGAAGGGATAAAAAAATACGACGCCAGTGATTTTGTTTTGCCCGTTTCTGATAATGATCTTGCCGTAACAGGCCAGGTGGAGGGTAATAAAAAGGTTAGTGTTTATACCCGTAAAGTCGGATACCATTTTGGCTGGGACGGGGGCCCCCGGTTAGTGACCAGTGGAATTTGGCGTCCCGTTCTGCTGGAAGCCTGGAACCAGGCAAAAGTGACCGATCTTCACATCATTCAAAGGGAGGTTACCCCAGAAAAAGCTTATTGTACAGCCGTTTTTGAAATCGATGCCGAAGAGAATACCAAAGCAAGCCTTTCCATCCTGAACGACAGTGTTAAGCTGGGAGATGCCCGCGTTCAATTGCTCCGGGGCATTCATAAGTATTCCGTGGATTTTGAAATAGAAGATCCAAAACGGTGGTGGACCAATGGCCTGGGAGAGCCTCATCTTTATAACCTGGCGGGAACTGTAAAATTAGGAAAGCAAAAGCTTACCGAAACTGTCAGGGTTGGAATACGCACCCTTGAGCTGGTTCGGGAGAAAGATGATGAAGGGACCTCTTTTTATTTTAAACTGAACGGACAACCGGTATTCATGAAAGGGGCCAATACGATTCCCAATGATGTGTTCCTTCCCCGCGTGACAGATGACCATTACCGGCAGATGATTGAAACCGCCCGGAGATCCAACATGAACATGCTTCGTGTATGGGGGGGAGGCATTTATGAAGCGGATATCTTTTACGATCTTTGTGATGAAAACGGGATCCTTGTCTGGCAGGATTTTATGTTTGCCTGTGCCATGTTTCCCGGGAATGAGGCCTTTCTCGAAAATGTTCAGCAGGAGGCCATTGACAATGTAAAACGCTTGCGGAATCATCCGAGCATTGCCTTATGGTGTGGCAACAATGAGATTCTGGAGGCCTGGTACCACTGGGGATGGAAAGAGGCAGAAGAAGCCAGGAACCCGGACGATGCCGATAAGATCTGGCAGGCATATGTCGACCTCTTTCATAAAACATTGCCCGGAGTAGTGGAAGAATATGATCCGCAGCGAAGCTACTGGGGATCCAGTCCCTCTTCAGGACTGGGGAAAACAGCCGATCTGGTGAACGGCGATGAACATTACTGGGGTGTATGGTGGGGAAAAGAGCCTTTTGAAACGTATGCTTCCCACCTGGCCCGGTTTATGAGTGAGTATGGTTTTCAGTCTTTTCCCGGATTATCCACCGTGGAAAAGTATGCCGAACCCAGCGATTATGATATTTTTTCAGAAGTGATGCGTTCCCACCAGCGCTCCTCGATTGGGAACGAAACGATTGAATACTACATGCGGGAGGAGTATGAGGAGCCAAAGGATTTTCCCTCTTTTTTATATGTGAATCAGGTGCTGCAGGCGGAGGGGGTGAAACTGGGTATTGAAGGACACCGGCGGGCAAAGCCTTTTTGTATGGGTAGTCTCTACTGGCAGTTAAACGATTGCTGGCCTGGGGCCTCGTGGAGCTCTACCGATTATTACCAAAACTGGAAAGCCCTTCAGTATTATGTGAAAAAAGGATTTGAGCCTTTACTGGTGAGCCCTTTTATCGAAGGTGTAAAATTTAAAGTAGGCATTGTTAATGACCTTCCCGAAAAAGTGAATGGTCAGTTGATTTTGAAAATGATGGATTTTGAAGGGCAGGTCATTTGGGAAAAGGCTTCCCTTGTGGATATTCCGGCCAATTCAAGCGATATCTATTTTGACGAAAACCGTTATGAGTTTTTGTACCGGAAAAATTCCCGGAATTTGCTTTTCTCCGCCAAATTGGTGGAAAATGGCAGAACCCTTTCTGAAAACATCTTCTATTTCAGGCCCTTCAAAGAGTTGAATGTGCCTGCGCCTAATGTTGAGTACGAGGTTTCAAAAACTGAAAACGGATTCGATATTCAGGTTTCTACCGGTAAACTGGCAAAAAATGTCTACTTTCAGCTTGACGGAGAGGAGGGTTTTTTCTCGGATAACTTTTTCGATCTGTTGCCCGGCGAAACAAAAACAGTCAATCTCCAAACAACCATTTCAGGTGGAAAACTCAAGGAAGCGTTGAGTGTCCGCACACTCGATAGTGCTTTTTAATGCGCTATTTTTTTCCATTGTTACCGGAAATTCTGGTGCCGGATGTTTTTTTTCATCACCTTTGCCCGTATTGCTGCCGGTAATATTTCTGGTAATCGCCCGAAGTAACATTTTTCATCCATGCTTCGTTGGCAAGGTACCAGTCAACAGTTTTGCGGATACCCTCCTCGAATTGAACGGATGGTTCCCATCCCAGCTCGTTTTTTATTTTTGAGGCATCAATGGCGTAACGCAGATCATGTCCCGCCCGGTCTTTTACAAAAGTGATCAGTTTTTCCGATTCTCCTGGCCGGCGCCCCAGTTTTTCATCCATTACCCGGCAGATCACCCGGATAAGGTCGATGTTCTTCCATTCATTGAATCCTCCGATATTATAAGTTTCTCCAATTTCTCCCTGGTGGAAAATCACATCAATGGCTCGGGCATGATCGACGACCCAAAGCCAGTCGCGTACATTTTCCCCCTTTCCGTAAACGGGCAGCGCCCGGCGGTTCTTTATGTTGTTAATGAAAAGTGGAATCAGTTTCTCAGGAAACTGGAAAGAGCCATAGTTATTGGAGCAGTTGGATATTACGACGGGCAATCCAAAGGTGTCGTGGTACGCCCTGACAAAATGGTCTGAACTGGCTTTTGAGGCGGAATAGGGACTGTGCGGATCGTAGCAGGTGTTTTCTGTGAACATCCCTTCGGGCCCCAGCGACCCGTATACCTCGTCGGTTGAAATGTGGTAAAACAGTTTTCCCTCCCATTCTTGCCAGATGTGTTTTGCGGCATTCAGCAGATTGACCGTGCCAATGACATTGGTAAATACGAATTCTGTGGGGTTGGCAATAGAACGGTCTACGTGGGACTCGGCGGCCAGATGGATTACTCCGTCAAATTTTTTTTTCTCAAACAACCGGAGAATCCATTTTCCGTCGGTAATATCTCCCTTTATGAACTCATAGTTGGGTGCGTTCTCAATGTCTTTCAGATTGGCCAGGTTCCCCGCATAGGTCAGCTTGTCGAGGTTGATGATGTTGTATTCGGGGTATTTATTTACAAAAAAACGGACAACATGGGAACCGATGAAGCCGGCGCCTCCGGTAATGAGAATCGTTTTCATCTGTTTAAAATTTTATAATTATTTGAAAATAAATTAATTAAAAATTTGAGAACAGATGTAATCACTCCGTTCTCTCATGAACTTTTTTAAACATTCTTTTTTGTGAAATTTTTGTTTAAAAAAGTTCATGCTCGTTTCATTCGAATAAAATTAAATTAAACATTTGTAATTCAATCAAAAATAAATAAATGGCATCTTTAGTTTACAAGGCCCATGAAATGCGCAGGGGGTTTTATCCATTTTCCGGAATAATTACGGGATTCCCCGCACATGTTTTTCCCAGTTCCAGGCCGAAAGCAATGTTTCTTCAAGGCTTTTCCGGGCTTTCCATCCGAGTGTTTCATTGGCATACGTGGTATCGGCCCAGATTTTTTCGACATCTCCCGGGCGTCGGTCCACAATCCGGTAGTTGAGTTTTATGCCGGTTGCTTTTTGAAAACTATTTACAATCTCAAGAACAGACAATCCCTTGCCGGTTCCCAGATTGAAGACTTCATAATTGGCGTTGTTTCTTTTTTGAAGCAGCCGTTGAATGGCGGTTACGTGGGCCCGGGCCAGATCGACGACATTGATATAATCACGGATGGCCGATCCATCCGGGGTGTTGTAGTCATCGCCGAATACTTTAAGTTCTTTGCGGATGCCCGCCGCGGTTTGAGTAATAAAAGGAACCAGGTTTTGGGGCACCCCCCGGGGAAGCTCTCCGATCCATGCCGAAGGGTGTGCACCGATGGGGTTAAAGTACCGCAGGGCAATTACCTGAAGATCCGGATGGACCGCGGCCGTATCGTTTAAAATGTCTTCGCTTATCCGCTTGGTGTTTCCATAGGGCGATTCCGCATCCTGGCGGGGGGTTTTTTCTGTTACGGGCAGTTGTTCCGGTTGTCCGTAAACCGTACAAGAGGATGAAAAAACGATGTTGGGGATGCTAAATTTCAATTGACATTCCAATAGATTCATGAGCGAAACCAGGTTGTTACGGTAATAATGCAGGGGTTTTTCAACCGATTCACCCACTGCTTTGGACGCTGCAAAGTGAATGATGGCCCCGACATCCGTGTTCCGGCGAAAAAAAGCTAAGGTCTTGTCGCGTTCTGCCAGATCGAAATTTTCAAATTCCGGCTTTTTCCCGGTTATCTTTTCAATGTTGTCCAGCACTTCAATGCCGGAGTTCGAAAGGTTGTCAATTACAATTACCTCGTAACCTGATTCCTGTAATTCAACTACGGTATGTGATCCAATATAGCCGGTTCCCCCTGTAACAAGAATTTTTTTTCCCATTGCCAAAAATTTTTGTAAAAGTAAAAATTTTTGACGCTTGTGATTTTTTTTGCGGCATCCTTTGTCAATTTTTAATGAAAGTTCTCCTCCGCTTCAACGGATGTTTTTTTACTTTTACAAATTAAAAAATCAGCATATATGAATTTGGAAAAATACATCTACCAGCTGCTCAGGGAATATGATACGGTTATTATTCCCGGTCTGGGGGCTTTGGTGTCTGCTTATAAGCCCGCGCAGTTCGATGAAGCCTCTGAGGAGATCATGCCGCCATCGAAAGCGGTTTCGTTTAATTCGTCAATCAAAACGAATGATGGATTGCTGGTGGAATATGTGGCTTCCAATGAGGGCATATCAACAGCAGAAGCGTTTGATAAACTGGAAAATGAAAGGGAAAATATCCTTTTTGCCCTCGATAAGGGAGAAAAGGTCACTTTTGCAAATGTAGGGACCCTTTTTTATGATGCCCGCCGGCAGATTCAGTTTGAACCTTCAGAAGGCGAAAATTTATTGCCCGATGCTTTCGGACTGGAAGCTACCTCCCTGAAAGAAGAACCTGAAGGAGAAACCATCCCTGAGCGGGAGGAGGAGATGGAGCCAGAAAATCATGAAAAGGGGAAGGCCGAGGATGAACCCGCTCCCTCCGTTTCCGGTTCTGAGACTGTTTTTACCGGTGGAGACGGACCTGCCGAAAAGAAAAGCCGCGGTTGGCTTTGGTTTTTGTTACTTTTTCTTCCCATTATAGGTGCTGGTATTTATTTTTTGAAAAAAGAAAAGTTTTCTCCAACGGAGAAGCCTGAAAATATTACAACCATCCCCCCGGCTGACAGCTTCCGTGCAGAGGAGATAATTCCTGTACCCGCGGATTCGGTAAAAAAGGATTCTGTCGCGCAACCACCAGCGGATACAGTAACAAAAACACCGGTTGATTCGGTGGAGCTCGTGGATCAGGAAAATTACCTGAAGCCGGATACTACGAAATATTACCTTGTCAGCGGAAGTTTCCAGGAGAAGGAAAATGCAAAGAAACACCTGGAACAGCTGAAAAAAGATGGTTACAATGCTTTTCACCTGGGGAAACGGGGGAGCTTTTACATCGTGGGGATTGATGTATTTTCAAACGAGCAAGCTGCTTTTGATGCCCAGTATGATTTTCTGGAGAAAAATCCGGCGTCCGGCGTTTGGGTTTATCAGGTAAAATAATTCCCCCGCTTCACCGGTAGGAGTTAAACCGCGACACCTCTTCAGCCGGTTTTCGGATTTTGGTCCGTATTTGGTAGTCCTCAGGCGGATAACCGAGGGTTATGACCAGTCCGATTTTTCTTTTTTTCGGAATGTTTAAAAGTTGCCGGATCTTTTTTTCGTTGAACCAGCCGATCATGCAAGTCCCCAATCCCAGGTCTGCGGCCTGCAGGCAGAAATGTCCGGCAGCAATTCCAATATCGTATTGGGGATACTCCTGGTTTTTGATGCTCCCTCCGATCCGGGTGATCAGGCGGGCATTTTCTATGACCAAAACGGCAATTACCGGTGCCTGAACGGCGAATTTGTTGAATGCAATGGCTTTACTGAAGGTGGCTTTGGCGACCCGGTCTTTCAGTGCGGGATCATCTACAATGATCAGTTTCCATGGTTGCGAATTACTGGCAGAGGGAGCCAGTTGGACCGCTTCAATCAGTTTGGTGATCTTCTCTTTTTCAACCGGTTGATTCGAGTATTTCCGGACACTTTGCCGCTGGTGTATTAATTCGTTAAAATCCATACGTTTTTTGCGCGAAGGTAATTTATTTTGTTCATGTGCCTGGCCTCATTCAATTTTTGTTTCCCCATTTAAAACCAAACCGGAAAAGTATCGTAGAAACGGGCAAGAGAAACATTATTCAAAACTTAAAATTTATTATTATGCCTGACAGTGTTTATAAAATCATCGAAGTTGTGGGCAGCAGCCCCGAATCATGGGAAAAAGCAGCCCAGAATGCCATTACCCGTGTTTCTGAATCTTTGCGTGACCTGCGAATTGCTGAAGTTTGCCAAATGGATATGCACCTGAATGACGGGAAAATTGAGGTTTACCGGGTTAAACTGAAAGTGTCGTTTAAATATCAGGACCATCACTGATTGGATTATTCTTTTTTTGGGTTTTGAAAGGTGTTCTTCCCCCGGACACCTTTTTTTGACATCCGGCGGGCAGTTTCTTCCCCGGAGGAGAAGGGCGGGGCTTGCAGGGGAATCAGACGAACCCCGGCCTTGCAGGTTTTTGATAACATGCCCTGCTTTTTGTGAAATTTCCCGGGAAAATGTTATTATTACAGCAAATTGGGGTAAAAAGGGAAAAACAGGCAGGGAATATCTCTTTCAACGGGCTTTTTCTCAGTGAATGATTGTGAAAATTTTTAAAACAGATACGAATGAAACGAAGAAAATTTATCCGGAACAGTGCCCTGGGCGGTTTGGCACTGACCATTCCTGCCATTCGCAGTTTTGGTGCCCATTTTTCGCCCGGTTATAATATTCCGCGGCGGGTGTTAGGTAAAACAGGTGAAAAACTTTCCATCATTGGTTTTGGTGGAATCATGTTAAACGATAACCCGCAGGCATTTGCCAACGAGTTGGTGGCGAAAGCCTACGAGCTGGGAGTGAATTATTATGATGTGGCACCGACTTACGGCAATGCCGAAGAGCGGCTTGGTCCGGCCCTGAAACCTTATCGCAAAGATTGTTTTCTTGCGTGCAAAACCCATGAGCGGGATGCTGATGGGGCCCGCAAGAACCTGGAAGATTCATTGCGAAAACTGGAAACCGATCATTTCGATCTGTATCAGTTGCATGCTTTGAGTTCGGTCGAAGAGGTGGAACAGGTTTTTGCACCGGGGGGAGCCATGGAGACCATCGTGAAAGCAAAAAAAGATGGATTGATTAATCACATCGGTTTTTCTGCCCACTCGGTGGATGCCGCGTTGCTGGCGATGGAAAATTTTGATTTCGACTCCATTCTGTTTCCGCTGAATTTTGTTTGCTGGAATGCCGGAAATTTTGGTCCGCGTGTTTACGCCGAAGCGGAAAAACGGGGAATGGGGATCCTGGCATTGAAAGCGATGGCCCTGACCCGTCTGAAAGAGGGGGAGAAGAAGATTTATAAGAATGTTTGGTACCGGCCCATCCTGGATGAAACGATTATGAAAATGGCATTGAAGTACACTTTGTCCAAAAACATTACCGCTGCGGTTCCTCCGGGGAAAAACACCCTCTTTTTAAAAGCCCTGGAGTTCATGAACGATTTTGGTCCGGTTACGGATAAGGAGACGCAAAAATTGCACTCGCTGGCCAAAGAGACGGAACCGCTATTCCTGCATGCATAAGCGGATGCAGTTTTAAAAGCCCTGGAGTTCATGCGGATTCCGGGCTTCTTTTTTTTATCCCGGAGGGGTGCTTATTGCAGTGTAAAGGTGGTGTTTCCAATATTACGGCCATCCGCAAATATATCCACTTCATACTCACCCGGCATGAGCCCGGGTTCGTTGGTGTTGTCCCAGAAAATGGCCACTGGCAGATCATGCCCCTCATAAACCACCTCACGCATGGCAGAATACTGGATCTCCAGGTTTTCATACCGGAAAAGATTGTCTTCTGATTTGCTCATCAGGAGTTCATCGGGG
>JAGYMR010000259.1 GCA_018400515.1 Tangfeifania sp. | reverse complement strand
CGACCTCCTCTTTGGTGACCACTCCCCCACCGGAAAACTGCCCGTCACTTTTGTAAAAGGGGCCGGACAAATTCCGCACTATCACTACCACAAAAATACCGGGCGGCCGGCCTCGGATTCCGATTTTACCCACATCGATGATATCCCGAGGAATTCCAAACAACTCTCCCTGGGATTTAAATCCATGCACCTCGATTATGGAATTGAGCCCTTGTTTCCCTTTGGCTTTGGCTTATCCTATTCCCGGTTTGATTATTCCAATATTGCATTATCAAATTCCCTCCTGGAAAACAATAATACCATCACTGTTTCTGCGGAGGTCCGGAATATTGGTAACTTTGAAACGGATGAAATTGTGCAACTTTATATCCGGGATCGCGTAGGTAGCATTACCCGGCCCGTAAAAGAACTAAAGGGTTTCAAAAAAGTGCATCTGAAACCCAATGAGAGCAAAAAAGTCCGTTTTGAAATTCAACCAGTCGACCTGGAATTTTTCAACGGAGCGGCGTATGTCACCGAACCGGGGGATTTTGATGTCTGGATAGGACCCGATGCAAAGAGAGGATTAAAAACCTCCTTTAAATTTCAGTGACGGGATCCCTTTCCACAACTAAATTGTGCTAATAACCATGCATGAAAAGTCATCACACCAAAACAGCAGAAACTATTCCAACATGAAACAAAACAATATGCTCCTGAAGACCATTCTTCTGACCTGCACCCTGCTGTGCATCTTTAAATGGACTCTGACAGCAGGTGATACCTGTACCTACCGGGTGTGGTCGGATGAATTCACTTATGAGGGCGCTCCTGATCCGGAAAAGTGGGGATATGATACCGGTGGAGATGGCTGGGGCAACCAGGAACTGCAATACTATACCGATTCCCGGGATAACTCGTTGGTGAAGGATGGCATACTGACCATTAAGGCAATAAAAACGAACGGAAACTGGACATCTGCACGGCTGGTGACAAAAGGGAAAGGCGACTGGTTAACGGGAAGGATTGAGGTGAGCGCCAAATTGCCTTCAGGAAGGGGAACATGGCCGGCCATATGGATGCTTCCCACCAATCAGGTTTATGGCACCTGGCCCAAAAGCGGGGAAATTGATATCATGGAACATGTGGGCTACGATATGGGAACCATCCACGGGACCATCCATACCGAAGCTTACAACCATTCGATCGGAACCCAGCTCGGAGGTTCGGTCGATGTAGAAAATGCAGCTTCACAATTTCATGTCTATGCCATCGACTGGACCGAAGAGGAGATTATCTGGTATGTGGACGGGGCGGAGTATTTCCGGGTGGAAAATCCCGATAAAACCTACAAAGAATGGCCTTTTGACCAAAAATTCCACCTGATCCTCAACATCGCCATCGGAGGAACCTGGGGAGGAGCAGAAGGAATTGACCCGGAATTGGACGAGGCAACAATGGAAATCGATTATGTCAGGGTTTTTCAAAAGGAGATACCTGAACCCACCATTGAAACGAAAAAAAAAAACGTCCGCCCCGGGGAGGAACTGACATTTTCCACGATTGATATCCCGGGGGTCCGTTATCAATGGAGCTTCCCCGGAGAGGTCGAAGTCCTGGAAGGGGATACTTCCGCACAGGTTACTGTTCAGTGGGGGGAAACCAGCGGAAATGTGGGATTAAAACTTTTTTCTGCCTGTGATACCGTTTATGCCGAAGCGTATACGGTTAATGTCACGCTTTCACCCACCGGAGACCGGTTTGAAATTCCCTGGCGCGATGAACAAAGCCAAATGGCATGGACGGCTGTTCCCGGCAGTTCCAACCAAATCAGCCTGGAGGCCACGGAACAATTAACCGTGGATTATCAAATCAATGAAACCTCAGAGAACCCTTATATTCTCTATGAATTCCCGGGACGGATCGATCTGAGTACCCACCCGAAACTGGAAATTACTCTGAAAACACCCCAACCTGTGCCGGGATCGTTTCGCATCGACCTGGTGGATGAAAATGACCATGTAAACCTGAACGACCTGTTTAAAATCACTTCGTTTGAAAGTAACGGTGAATACCATACCTATTCGTATGAATTCGGACAGAATCCAGACGGGATCTACAACCTTGCCTCCATAAAAGAGATCAGGATATACATCAACTATGGAATATTCGGAAAAGAAGGGAACGGGCAGGTCGAAATAAGTTCGCTTGCATTCCTTTCTCCGGGTACCGGAATTTCCCGCGAAAGGACGAAAGGCAAACTTCAGGCCTGGCCCAACCCCTTTCAGGATGAAATCACCATCGCTGCTCCGCAAATGCTGGAAACCGTTGAAATCTTTGATCGTTCGGGAAGATTGGTACGGCAAAAATCCGCAATAAACAACCGCCGGGCGGTCTTGCATTTATCTGTTCCGCCGGGCCATTATTTTCTCAGGTCCACCTCAACAACGGGAAAAACCCAGGTCATTCAGATCATAAAAGCCCCCGGCAATGAATGAATGAACCATCCAGGCCGGGGGCTTTTTTGTTGCTTACTCGCGCTCGTATTTGCAGCACTCCGGAAGATCTTCATAAACAGCATCGGGAGCCTTCATTTTCTCCGTATCATGACCTGCCTGGGCGATGGCACGGTGCACCTCATCCAAAGCCGCATTGCCGGCATAACTCAGACGAATCGTTTGCGTTTCGGCATTCCATTCTGCAGAATGAACGCCTTCAACAGATAAAGCGGCTTTCTCAATGCGGTCTTTGCACATCCCGCAGTTGCCGCCCACTTTAAAGGAGGTTTCCTCCCCGGCGGTGTTCATTTCCATCCCTTCATGCCGATGCCCGGAAGCACCGGAGCCTTCCGGCGGGTTCATCATACTGGATTTACCCTCCAGCTGAGCCGCGGCATCAATTTTAAAGACGCCATTGGTGGCAATCTCTTCGCCTGCCCGCAATCCGTCAGCCACGGCATAATGATCACCGGCCTCCGCCCCGAGGGTTATCTCCTTGTATTGAAAAGCCGGGGAATCACTTCCCGGAACTTTCACATAAACAACCGACCTTTTCCCGGTCCAGAGAACCGATGATTTGGGAATGAGCAATGTTTCGGTATCAGCAGCTGTTGACCGGAGCATGCCATTGACAAACATTCCGGGCTTCAGCTTCATTCCGGCATTCTGTAATTCAACCCTGACCTGGCTCGTCCGCGTTTGTTCATCAATAAAAGGATCGATGAAGGATACCTTCCCCTGGTAAGGCTTCCCGGGCAGGGATGGCAAATTCATTGCCACCGGGTCCCCGGTTTTTATCCAGGGCAAATCAGTCTCATAGGCATCAAACAAAACCCAGACGCGGGAGAGATCAACCACCTGAAACAGCACCTCCCCCGTTTTTACATAGTCTCCCGCTGAAACATGGCGCTTCATGACTGTTCCGCTGATGGGTGCCAGCACATCGAAATAGCGCTTGGGGGCTCCCTGTTTCTCAATGCCGGTAATTTGTTCCCCGGTCAAATCCCACAGTTTCAGTTTTTCCCGGGCTGCCTCGTAAATGGCCGGACGGCTTTCCCGGAACGCCGAAGCCTCTATCAGTTCGCGCTGAGCCGTTACCAGTTCAGGCGAATACAAGGTGCCCAGGGGATCTCCTTTTTTTACATATTCGCCCGTAAAACTCACCGAAAGTTTTTCGATCCGCCCGCCAAACCGGGCAGTAAGCTCCGCAATGTTCCGTTCGTCGACCCTCACTTTTCCCTGCAGAAAAACGGTTTTTTCCGGTTTTCCCTTTCGAACCACCGTTGTCCGGATATCAGCCAATTTAGCTGCAGCTTCGGTCATCCGGATCTCTCCGGAATTCACATCATCCCCGGTGGATTCCAGGCTGCTGAGTGGAACCAGGTCCATACCGCAAATGGGACAGTCTCCGGGTTCTTCCTGTTTAATGCGGGGATGCATCGAACAAGTCCAGGTCGTCGTTTCTCCGGACGATGCATGATCATGTCCTTCATGATCCGCCCCATTCTGTTCGCCAACGGGTGCGTTGTCCGGAGAACCGCTCAACAACCATCCCAAAAACATGCCTGCGATCAGTACGCTGATCACCAGCGGGTAATTCGCTTTGATATTTTTTAA
>JAGYMR010000258.1 GCA_018400515.1 Tangfeifania sp. | reverse complement strand
CATTCTTTATACCATCAGCGACCATTGAAAACAATAAACAGATGAAACGAATTCTTTTAAGCTTTCTGATTTTTTTGCCGGGATTTTTTGGTGCCGCACAGCAACTGAATGTGGAGGTGAATGGAAATGTCACTTTTGATCCGTCGGTGTTAACCATCAGTGAAGCGGGCATGGACTTCACCGCTGCCGCTGAGGCGAATGCCACGGTACTGTTATCGGTTTTATATGGCGATTCATGGGACAAAAAGGTAAACCCCAATGGGAAATGGCATATCAAAATGTATAAAGTGGATCATCGCTGGCCTGACGCGCTACTTCTGGAGTCGAAGCGGACCGGTAGTGGATACAAACCCGGCAGTCCGGCAACACCCAACATTCATGACGGGGAGACCTATCAACCGGTCTCCCAGACACCTTCCTATTTTTTCAGGGGAAAGGGAGAGATCGAGGCGATCCCCGTCCGGTTGAAGCTCGATGGGTTATCAGTTACCCTGGGGGCGGGTGATTTTGAGACGACCCTGGTTTTTACCGTATACGATGACTGGAATTAATGGCTGCCTTACCAGGAGAATTGAATGCCGTATTCTTCCGGGTCGAGTTCCCATTTTTCAATCAGCCACCTGGCGGCCCTGAGGTCGTAATTTCTTCTTGTGGAAGATGTTGCATTCTTTATCATGGTTACCACTCCATCCACTGTTTCAGGGCTGCTCAAATCCAGGCAGTCAATGGTATTTAAGGCATGGCACCGGGCAAATTCACCCGGTGTTTTTAAGACCGAGCGCAGTGCTTCCCCGGCCGGCCCTTTCTCTCCGAGCTGGTAGAGCGCTTCTGCTGCCACCGTTACAACGCTCGCTGATTCATCGTTGAGTGCAGCCAGCAGGTCTTCTTTTGCCGGTGCAGCTTCTTCTTTCAGGAGGAGCAAACCGGTGGCGCCCCAATAGCGGAGGGCAGGCTCCTTTTCTTTCAGGAGCGACTGCAGTTTTGCCAGGTTTTCCGCCTTTCCCATTGTCGCCATTTCTGCGGCATTAATAACCGGGGGCAGCTCGATCTTGCCGGAGCGCATGTAGTCATACATGGCCGCCTTGCCGGCTTTCTTACGCTGTTCTGCTTCAGGAATAAATCCGGTGTCATAAATGCGGTGGAGCCACTCCCTGTTTGCCTGCCGCAGGCGTTCTAAAACTTCGGAATAAGCGGGGTCATCCGCCAGGTTATTGACTTCCCAGGGATCGTTTTCCGTATCGTAAAGCTCTTCCGGAGGTTTTGCGTTCCAGAATATGCTTTGCGTTTCGTTGCATTGACCGTTCAGGTAAGCTTTTTCCCATGAGCGTACCGAGGGAGCTCTCCATAAATATTCGAGGTGCTGCCCGTAGATCCGGTGAGGCATGTAATTGCGGATGTACCGGTATCTTTGGTCGCGGACCGCGCGGCTCATGTCATACCGTTCGTCCATTCTGCCCCGGAACATGTAGGCATACCGGGGAGCGGCGGTTTTTTGTTCTCCCAGGAAAGCGTTTCCCTGCATAAATTCGGGAACGGGAATGCCGGCAATGCTGAGCAGCGTGGGGGCAAGGTCCACAAAACTGATCAGGCGGCTGATTTTTTTTCCAGGCTTCCGGGCGGGGAAAAGGTGCTTGTATTTTTTTGGAATGCGCACGATAAAGGGAACGCGGGTGCCGGTTTCGTAAACATACCGTTTGCTGCGGCCCAGGACACCCCCGTGGTCGGCGTAATAAAAAACAATGGTGTTTCCGGCCAGGCCTGAATCTTCAAGTTCCTGCAGTTTTCGGCCGATCCATTCATCCATCTCTTCCACCTTGTCGTAGTATTGGGCCCAGTCATGTTTCACGGCCGGCGTGGAGGGATGGTAGGGAGGGATGGGTACTTCCTGCGGGCTGTGCCGGAGTTTTTCATCGGGAATGGAGTCGTGCAGGCAACTTTCGTGAGAGATGGTTGTGTTAAATATGGCAAAGAAGGGTTGGCCGGGGGGTCGGTTTTTATAGTGGGCCTGGCCGCTGCTTTCATCCCAGATTTGACCGGGATGGATGGAGGCCGTGTTATAATCCGTTTTTGCGTTGTTCGTACAGTAATACCCCGCTTCCCGCAGGAACTCGGGATAGGTCTTAATCATCTCCGAAACAGGATAATTGCTCCGCATGTGCTGGTTCCCTCCTGAATTGGCATAAACCCCGGTAATGATCGTATTCCGGGTGGGCGCGCATACAGGCGCATTCGAATAGGCATGGGTGTACAAAAAACCCTCCCGGGCGAGCTGATCTAAATGGGGAGTGGTGGCAAACGGATCACCGTAACATCCCAGCAATGGGCTGTTATCTTCGCTGACCAGCCATAAAATGTTGGGCAGCTTTTCGGGTTTTTGGGACTGGCATCCGGGCATCGAAAGGGCTGATAAGAGCAACAGAAGGGGAAGGGCGCAGTGGACAAAGGTCTTTTGCTTCATTGGTATCAAAGGTTTGTTGTTTAATAAATAAGGGGTCGTTGGCCGGGTGCTTTGGATGTTTCCGGCAGGCATCGCGGATCACTTTCCCCGCTTTCAAATATAACGAAAAAAATTTCCGGAACCATTTTTAGGTGAATTTGTTCCTGTTCAGAAAAGCGTGAATGGGATGGAATTTGAAACGCCGTTTTGTTACCTCCGGAAAAAATTGTTTTTTTAAGGGTTGAGAATGGACCGGCTACCAGCCCAAACTTTTGCTTTTTTCCGGGAGAAAATATTCCGGCTGTCCGGATGAAAGGCTTCATGAATGCCGGATAACCCGGTCAATAAAAATGAAGAGGGAGTTTTTTCCGGAGGGACCATAAGTCGGCAGGCAATAACTTAAAACGTATGAATCAAATGAAAAAAAAAGAGAAGCACAGGAACAATTTTTTTAAGCGGATCCTTGACAAGATAGAAGTTGTGGGGAACAAATTGCCCCAACCTGCCACCCTTTTTGCCATTCTGATGGTTTTAACACTATTGCTTTCGCTGGCATTCGGCGGATATTCCGTTGATCATCCCGGTAAGGAAGCCGGCATGATCGGCCCTGACGGGAATCCGGTTGATACAATTGAAGTTGAGAACCTTCTTTCCCGGGAGGGCGTTCAGAAAATTTTCACTCAGATGGTTTCCACTTTTGCCAATTTTCCGCCGCTGGGTCTTGTGCTTGTGGTGATGCTGGGCATCGGCGTGGCGGAATACACAGGATTGATCTCTGTGGGGTTGCGGCTTTTTGTATCGCGGGTGCCCCGGTCAGTGATCACCTTTTCGGTTGTGGTGGCCGGGATGGTCAGTTCAGTGGCTGCTGATGCCGGGTATGTGGTCCTTATTCCCCTGGGAGGTGCCATTTTTCTGGGAATGGGCAGGCATCCCCTGGCCGGGATCGGTGCGGCGTTTGCCGGCGTTTCAGGCGGCTTTGGAGCCAACTTTCTGCCCACCGGACTGGATCCCATGATTGCTGCCTTTTCCGAACCGGCGGCACAAATCATAGACCCCGGTTATACGGTGAATCCCCTTTCAAACTATTACCTGATGGCTGCCTCGGTTCCGCTGGTCGGACTGGTGGGTACGTGGGTGACCGAGAAAGTGCTGGTTCCCCGCCTCGGCCCTTATAAACCGGCAGCAGATATTGAAATCGATGAGGACGACCCCATTACCCGGCAGGAAGTAAAAGCACTGAAGTGGTCCCTGGCATCCGCCCTGGGCGTGCTCGCTTTGTTTCTTCTTACCATCATTCCGGCGGATGGACTCCTCCGGGGTGAGGTGGATCCCGCTACCGGAACGCGAAGTTTTCAACCCTTCTACGATTCGCTGGTTCCGATGATGTTCATCCTGTTTTTTGTGGCAGGACTGGTATTCGGTTTGGTGGCAAAATCCATAAAAACCGATAAGGATGTCACCGACATGACGGCCAAAAGCATGTCCACCATGGGAATGTATATTGTAATTGCTTTTGTTGCTGCCCAGTTTGTGGCTTATTTTAACTGGTCGAACCTGGGAAGCGTGCTGGCCGTAAAAGGTTCGGATGCGCTTAAAGCCATCGGGTTCAGCGGGGGCCCCCTTCTGGTGGCGTTTATTATTGTTGCCTCGCTGGTACGAAAATCT
>JAGYMR010000257.1 GCA_018400515.1 Tangfeifania sp. | reverse complement strand
TTCACTGATGCCCGCGTTGCTCCAGCTCGCGGGTGATGATTTTTCCAAGGTACCCCGAAGCACCTGTTATTCTGATATCCATTCTTTATGTTTGTTTTTTAGATACTTATCTTATCTGAACGATCGATAAACACGCTTTCGTGTAATCCTTTAATTTACCCATTTTTTCCCGGAAAAACAGAAACGGATCACAAATCCTTTCCTGGCATAGAATAATCCCTTTCCCAGGGATGATTCAGCCGGCTTCCGGCTTTTTTTTACCGGTAACAATTATTTAATGCCGAAGTTTAATTAATTTGCATCGACAAACCTGATGTTTTGTTATTTTTACAGCTTAAAATGAACAAAACGGCTTACATGATGGCGCGTTTCCATCGGTGGAGGAAACGCAATATGAGCGAACGGGGGTTCATCACGGCAATGAGCATTGTTGTCGGGGTGTTTTCGGGGTTGGCGGCAGTAATCCTGAAGAATGCCGTTCAGTTCACCCAGCATTTTGTCGATTCACTGCTTTCACAGGAGGTACACAACTACATCTACTTTGCCCTGCCCATCATCGGGATTGCCCTGACGGTCATTTTGATAAAATATGTCATCCGCCGGAATGTGATCCACGGGATCCCCAATGTCCTCCACGGGATTTCGAAAAAAAAAGGAAGGATTGATACCCACAATGTATATTCATCGGTAGTAACCAGTGCCTTAACCGTTGGATTTGGCGGTTCGGTCGGACTGGAAGGCCCCACGGTGGCTACAGGAACAGCTTGGGGATCGTGGCTGGCCAAGACCTTCCGGCTGAATTACAAAAACACCATACTCATTCTTGCCTGTGCCTCTGCCGGTGCCATGGCGGCGATTTTTAAGGCCCCCATTGCGGCAATCGTTTTTGCGGTGGAGGTGATTATGATCGACCTGACCGTTTTTTCGCTGGTTCCCCTGCTGCTCTCCTCCGCCACCGCTGTGGTGATCTCCTATCTTTTCCTGGGGCAAACGGTCCTGTATCCTTTCCAGGTTACCGAATCCTTTGTGATGGACGATCTGCTCTATTATATTTTGCTGGGCATTTTTGCGGGCTTTGTATCGGTATACTTCTCAAAGATCTATGTGTTTTTCAGCGGATTTTTTGACCGGTTAAAGAGCAGTTTTACCCGTGTTCTTTTCGGAGGGATCGGACTGGGCATGCTCGTTTTTCTCTTCCCATCGCTTTACGGGGAGGGGTACGAAGCCATCAATGCCGGTCTGAAAGGCAACCTTGAATACCTTTTCAATAACAGTTTCTTTTTCAATCTCCGGGATGAACTGTGGGCAACCCTGTTACTTCTGGTATTGGTTGTTTTGTTCAAGGTGGTAGCTACCTCCCTCACGCTCGGAGCCGGCGGGATCGGGGGAATTTTTGCACCGACCCTCTTTATGGGCGTGAATACGGGCATGCTGTTTGCCCATGTAAACAACCTGCTGGGCATCCATCAAATTAATGAAAACAATTTTGCACTGATCGGAATGGCCGGACTTATCGGAGGGGTTCTGCATGCCCCCCTGACCGGGATTTTTCTGATCGCCGACATATCGGGGGGGTATGAACTGTTTGTTCCCCTGATGATCACAGCGACCTTTGCCTACATCATTGTCCGGACCTTCACCACCTATTCGGTTTACCACTTCCAGCTGGCACAAAAAAAGGAGTTGCTGACCCACGACAAAGATGCGAATGTTTTGCGGATGCTGGAGGTCAGAGAGCTCATCGAAAATGATTTTGAGAGATTGTGCCCTGAGGCCACCCTCCGCGACCTGACCGTTGCCATCTCCCGGAATCACCGGAATTTATTTCCCGTTGTTGATGACAAGGGGATTATGTGGGGAATGGTCAAGATGGATGATGTCCGGGAGCTGATTTTCCGGCAGGATTTGTATGACACCGTTAAAATAAAGGACCTGATGTACATGCCCGAATACTACATCAGTCCGGATGATGATATGGAGTGGGTCACCAACAAATTTGAATCGTCGGGAAGGTACAACCTGGCGGTCATTGACAAGGAGGGAAAATATTACGGGTTTATTTCCCGTGCCCGTGTATTTACAAAGTACCGAAAACAGATCGTCAATGTTTCGCACGTTTAGCATATTGTGGAAAAAGCGGACCCGCCAATGGGTTAACAAACTCATTGTATGGAGGATAGCTAAAATCCCGGAGCGGCAGTTCCTCTATTTGCTCAGTCTGGTAACCGGTCTTTTAAGCGGACTTGCCGCACTGGTGCTGAAGAATTTGATCCACTTCATCGGAAAAGAATTAACACACTGGTTTGAAACAGATTCCATTAGTTACCTCTATTTAATTTATCCCCTGGCCGGACTTTTTCTGACCGTCCTGTTCGTCCGGTACTACGTAAAAGATGATATCAGCCATGGGGTCTCCAAAATATTGCACTCCATATCACAAAAAAGCAGTCGCCTGAAAAGGCATAACACATGGACCTCGATGTTTGCCAGTTCGCTGACCATCGGTTTTGGCGGCTCGGTGGGGGCAGAGGCTCCCATTGTACTGACCGGGGCATCGATCGGATCCAACCTGGCCCGTTTCTTCAAGCTGAATTACAAGTACATTACCCTGATGGTAGGCTGTGGCGCTGCCGGTGCCATTTCCGGGATCTTTAATGCCCCCATTGCCGGCATTGTTTTTACCCTGGAAGTCCTCATGCTTGACCTGACCATGGCCTACCTCATTCCGCTGCTCATATCCGCTGTATCAGCCACCATCCTTTCCTATTTTTTCATGGGTGAAGAAGTGTTGCTGCGTTTTTCGCAGGTTAATCCCTTTACGGTCGATACCATTTGGTTTTACATTCTGCTGGGCATTTTTACCGGTCTGGCCGGCATCTACTTTACCCGCATGACCATGTACATCGAAGGAAGGTTTAAGGGAATTAAATCCTGGCCTCTTCGCCTTGCACTGGGAGGGGTTATGATGGGTTTTCTTTTGTTCATTTTTCCTCCCTTATGGGGGGAGGGATATACCGAAATTTCAACGATTTTCAGCGGAAATGGGACCAACCTGTTGAACAACTCCATTTTTCTTCCCTGGAAAGATAACCCCTATCTCATTATCCTGTTTTTAGCAGGAATTCTCATTTTCAAAGTTATTGCCATGGCTGCTACCACCGGATCGGGCGGGGTGGGAGGCATCTTTGCCCCCACGCTTTTTTCGGGAGCCATTGCCGGTTTCTTCTTTGCCCGGCTGATTAACAGCTTTAACGGGGTTGTTTTGCCCGCTGATAACTTTGCCCTGGCCGGAATGGCTGGAATGATGGCTGCAGTCATGCATGCCCCCCTTACCGGTATTTTTCTGACCGCGGAGATCACGCGGGGATACGACCTGTTTATTCCGCTCATTATCACTTCCACAGCCGCCTACCTCACCATCATGCGTTTTGAACCCCATTCCGTTTATACAAAACGGCTGGCCCAAAGCGGCCAGCTCATAACGCACCATAAAGACAAAGCCGTATTGCGGCTCATGCAGGTACGTAAACTCATTGAATCCGATTTTGAAGTGATCTCCCCTGAGGCGAAGCTGAGGGACCTTGTAAAAGCCATTTCGCGGTCCCGCCGGAACCTTTATCCCGTCGTGGATGAAAAGGGGATGTTAAAGGGAATGGTAAAACTGGCCGATGTTAAAAACCTGATCTTTGAGCATGACTTGTATGACAAAGTATTTGTTAAGGACCTGATGTACATGCCGGAACACTTTATTTCACCGGAAGATACGATGGAAAAAGTTGCCGATAAATTTGAAAGTTCGGGCCGCTATAACCTGGCTGTGATCGACAGGGGAAGGTATCTTGGATTTATTTCAAGGGCCGTGGTCTTTTCGAGGTACCGGAAAACATTGCAACATTTCTCCAATGAATAGCAGGCAGGGGAGGTTTTTGAATGCCTCCCAGCAACATAAGGCCTTTTAAGTTTCAACCTTTTTGGGGAATGCTAACCCGGAAAGCACAATTCCCCGGAGCACCCTCCCCAAATCCCGGCAAAAAACACAGCAAAAAAGCGACTTATTGGATTTTTTTTTGCATTCATTAAAATAAAATTAATTTATTTGTTTATATTTCA
>JAGYMR010000256.1 GCA_018400515.1 Tangfeifania sp. | reverse complement strand
GGCCGCTGTATCCTTTCTGGAAACCGGCGGCGAAAATCAGGTGCTGGAGCCCGGAGTTCCCTTTGTTTGTCCCTCGGCCGGCACTGTCTACGTGGCCGAACGGGTAAAAAACCCTGATAAGGTGAAACGGGCTGCAGATGGCGGAAAAGGATGGGCAGTCGATACGTTTGATGAGGAAATTACCTCCTGGTACCTGGAGGAGGTATGGGACCGCATGGCCATTGATGCCGGGAAGATCCGCTGCTTTTTTCACGATTCTTATGAGTATACCGGGAATTTCACCAGGGAATTTTTTCAAAAATTTGAACAACGGCGGGGGTATGACCTGGCGGAATACCTGCATGTTCTTGCTGGTGATTGCCCGGATGCGGAGATCGTGGCACGGGTTAAATCCGATTACCGCCAAACATTGTCGGACCTGGTGCTGGAGGCATTTATTGAGCCCATGACAGCATGGGCCAACGAACACCAAAGCCTGAACCGCAACCAGGCCCATGGTTCGCCAGGCAATATTCTCGATCTTTACGCTGCCTGCGATATTCCGGAAACGGAAATTTTCAAAACCGTGGAACCCGGAAGCGTTGATGTTTTTGTGAATAAGTTTGCCTCTTCGGCTGCTCATGTAACGGGCCGGAAACTGGTCGCCTCCGAGAGTTATACCTGGCTGGAAGAGCACTGGACCGTGACCCCCACCGATTTGAGGCGCGCCACCAACCGTTTTTTTCTTTCGGGGATCAATCACCTCTTTTTTCATGGCACCTGTTATTCGCCCAAAGATGCCGAATGGCCTGGCTGGCTTTTCTATGCCTCCACCCAGTTGAATAACCGCAATCCCCTTTGGCGGGAATTCCCCGCATTGTTTAAATACATTGAACGTTCCCAGTCGGTGTTGCAACGGGCTGAACAGCAGAACGACCTGCTGGTTTACTGGCCCTATTATGATGTGGCTGCCAGCGAAGGCCCCATTTTCAGGAATTTGGGTGTGAATCAGCAGGCCAGCTGGTTTGAGGAGCACCCCATTGCGGACTTTTCGCGGAAACTGATGGATGCAGGGTATACTTTTGACTATATATCCGACCGGCAATTGCTGGATTGCCGGGTGGCCGGTGGGGAGGTCGTGACATCCGGGGAAGCAGCCTATAAAGCGGTTGTTTTACCCTCAACAGCCTACATCCCGGTGGAAACCATGAAAAAACTGAACGCTCTGATTGCTGATGGAGGGAAGGTCTTTTTTGACAGCGGCCTTCCCGGGAGTGTTCCGGGGATCCCCGATCTGGAGGCAAGGGAGATGCAGTTAGCGGATTTGAAATCTGCTTTAAATGCCCAGACACATGCAGGAGATGTCAGGGGATTACTGGCACAGGCTTCTGTTCCGGGAGAAAAATCACTGGCTGAAAAAGGTTTTCATTTTCTGAAAATGAAGGAAGGCGGACAGGTGTATTACATGGTCTTCAATTGCCAGACAACCCCCCTGGATGAATGGGTAGAACTGAACACCCCGGCCCGGGAATACGTGTTGATGGATACATGGAGCGGAAAAATAACCCGGCCACAGCAAAAAAGGCAAGCGGTAAGGCTTCAGATGGAACCCGAAACATCGTTGTTTATTCGTTGTGTGGATGGCAGGACAACGGCACCTGATCATGTCTATTGGGACCCGGAAGCCGAAGCCGGGGCGATTCGGGGGACCTGGAAAGTCCAATTTATTGAGGGAGGCCCCGTTTTTCCGGGAGATATCTCGCTGGACCACCTTGATTCCTGGACCCGGGCAGGCGACTCCCAGGCCAGCCGCTTTGCGGGTACGGCAAGGTATCGCATTGAGTTTGACCTTGACGACGCTGGTACCACCGGTCTGCTCGATCTGGGAGAGGTTAAGGACTGCGCCCGGGTGAAGTTGAACGGCAAATCCTATGGAACCCTGTACGGGCCCTCTTTTAAAGTGATGGTGGATAACCTTCAGCAGGGTGAAAACCTGCTTGAGGTGGAGGTAACCAACGTAGCTGCTAACCGCATTCGTGATCTGGATATCAGGGGGGTGAACTGGAAAAGGTTTTATGACATCAATTTTGTGAATATCAACTATGAACCTTTTGATGCCTCGGACTGGCAGATCCGGGATGCGGGATTGATGGGACCTGTGAAAATTTATTCCAATTAAATTTTTTTAGTAATTAGACAAAACTTATTCAAATGGGGTATTCGAAAAAACCGGTTGTTCCAAAACATCTTTTAGTTCCTTTTATTTTAATCACCAGCATTTTTGCCCTGTGGGGCTTTGCCAATGACATAACCAATCCGATGGTGGCTGCCTTTCAGACCGTCATGGAAACATCGAATGCCAAAGCCGCCCTGGTGCAGTTTGCTTTTTACGGCGGCTATGCTACCATGGCGATCCCTGCGGCACTTTTTGTCAAGCGGTTTAGCTACAAAAAAGGCATCCTGATGGGCCTGGGGCTTTACGCCACCGGGGCACTGCTGTTTTTCCCGGCTGCCCAGTTTGAGATATTCGGTTTTTTTCTGGTATCCTATTACATTCTGACTTTCGGCCTGGCTTTTCTGGAGACAACGGCAAATCCCTACATCCTTTCCATGGGGCCTGAAGAGACGAGTACCCGCAGGTTGAACCTTGCCCAGTCGTTTAATCCCCTGGGTTCGCTGCTGGGAATGTTCGTGGCCTCCAAATTCATTCTCAATTCGCTTGAATCCGACAAGCGGGATGCTTCCGGGGAATTGATCTTCAATACATTGAGTGAAGCAGAAAAAGCGGTCATCCGGACCAATGACCTGCAAATTATCCGGGACCCTTACCTAATTCTGGGCGTTGTTGTGATTGCCATGTTGTTGATCATTGCTTTTTCCAAAATGCCTAAAAGGGCACATGCCGATCATTCGTTTCAGGCAAAAGATTCCTTCCGGAGGCTGTTTAAAAACATGAAATACCGCGAAGGGGTTGTTGCCCAGGTTTTTTATGTTGGAGCCCAGATCATGTGCTGGACCTTTATCATTCATTATGCCGATAATCTGGGGATTCCCAAAGCAGAGGCCCAAGATTACAACATTGTGGCCATGGTCATTTTTATTTCGAGCCGTTTTATCAGCACGCTGCTGATGAAGTACCTGAACTCCCGTTTATTGCTGATGATCTTTGCCATTGGCGGCATGGCCACTACCACCGGGGTGATCCTGATACAGGGGATGCCGGGGTTGTATCTGCTTGTTGCCACCTCGGCATTTATGTCGCTCATGTTTCCAACCATATACGGAATTGCCCTCGAGGGACTGGGAGAGGACTCCACCCTGGGAGCTGCCGGGCTTGTTATGGCCATTGTCGGCGGTGCATTAATGCCTTTGATGCAGGGGGCCATCATTGACCTGGGGCAGGTTGGCTGGTTGCCAGCCGTCAATTTTTCTTTTATCCTTCCTTTTATTAGCTTTGTAGTTATTGCGATCTATGGGTATCGCACCTTAAAGGTTCACCCGAAATTGAATTTTAGATAAAAAGTGAAGCTATGAAATTTATTACGATCAAGGAATCAACAAATGCCAGCGATCTGGCAGAATATAAAAACCGGTTGGAAGCAGAAGGAATTGAGTGCAGGTTGAGAAATGAGCTTCCGGACCAGCTGACCAACCAGGTGCCATCTCCTTTTGAAGAACTTCAGGTCGCGGAGTCCGATATGGAAAGGGCAAAGGAGATTATCCGCGAGATGGATGAAGATTAACCGGCAGAGCCTGCAGAAAATCTGTCCCGTTTCCTTTCCGGGGAACTGAGAACCAGGGAAAGAACGAATGGCGATCCGGTTGACCCGTATTGCTGCGGGGAAGCTCTTTTTGGTTCCAGGATAACATCTAAAATTCCGGGTTTTCCAGGGAAGCCCCTCCAAAACCAATTTTTTTCCCGTTTGTTGTTGTATTAAACGTTCGGTTTAATATTTTCTCTGTTATGGATGCTTACCTGTTTATGATCGCGGGATTTTTAAGTTTGTAAATTAATTTGACAGGGAGGTTTAGGATGGATTTTGTAACGGTAAAAGCGTCGCACTATATTTCAGATCTGATAGTGCTAAAAAGCAGGCTGGAATCGGAGGGAATAGAATGCCGGCTGAAAAATGAATTAACCACGCAGTTGATCAACTAC
>JAGYMR010000255.1 GCA_018400515.1 Tangfeifania sp. | reverse complement strand
TCGATGTAATACATCCGGGTAGCATCGGCCGACCATACAATCCCGTTCGAAACGCTCACACCTTCCACCATGGGATGGATCGATCCGTCGGTGTTGAGGCGGTAGAGGGTTCCGGCCCCCTTTTCCCCGGTCAGGCTCATAGTCCCGGCCCAAAAACGCCCGGCAGGATCACATTTTCCATCGTTGAAGCGGTTGCCGGAAATGTCCGCTTCCGGATCAGCAACCTTTTTTTTGGTCCCCGTTTCGGGATCAAACTGATAAATGCCGTTTTCCAAGGCGACCATTACATAGCCCGATTGGGCAGGCACCGCCGTTCCAATCATTTGTCCCGTGAACATCTCTTTATTATAGTTCAGTCCGGGATTAAAAAAGTTAATAATCTCCCCGGTAATGTTGACCCAGATCAATTCCCCCGTTTTATGATTCCACACGGCTCCTTCCCCCAGATCCGATTTTGTGTCAAGAACAAGGGCCACTTCATCCCTGCTTTTCTCGGAACAGGAAAAAAGGAAGCAACCGATCATCAGTAAATAAAATGCTTTCATTCGTTTTGATTTTAAATTTTTTGTCTGCGGTAATTGAACGGATTTCAGATCCTTTTTTGCCATCACCCCTCAGGCAAACCGGTCCGGCCAGGACGTTTGATCCCCCATTTTTAAAAAAAACTCCCCCGTTTTTCAGGAATCGCTCTCAATTAACTGCTTCATGATCCGGGTCATTTTAGGTTCTGCTTTCATGGCCACCAGTTGCACCTCTTCATGGGAAATCTCTACGATTTCTCCCGGAACACCGCTATCGGTAATAATGGAAATGGCAAAAACACGCATACCCATGTGACGGGCAATGATTACTTCCGGGACGGTGGACATCCCGATAATGTCTCCCCCGAGAATACGGAACATTTTATATTCTGCAGGAGTTTCAAAGGTGGGGCCCTGGACCCCCGTATAAACCCCTTCTTTAACCTGAATGTTCTGTTCGAGGGCGATCAGTTTGGCCTTGTTTCTCAAACGTTCATCATATACCTTGCTCATATCGGGAAACCGCTCCCCGAGTTCCGCCTCATTTTTACCGTGAAGCGGATGTTCCGGAAAAAAATTAATGTGGTCATTAATGATCACAATATCGCCCACATGCCATACAGGATTCAGTCCCCCGGAGGCATTGGAGACATAGAGGGTGGAAACGCCGATGAATTTAAGCACCCGGACCGGGAAGGTCACCTCTTTCATGGTATACCCCTCATAGTAATGAAAACGCCCCTGCATGGCCAGGACCTCCTTATTCCCGAGTTTCCCATAAATTAACCGGCCGGCATGGCCATCCACAGTTGAAACAGGGAAATGGGGAATTTCTGCATAAGGAATCGAATCAAACACCTCAATTTCACCGACCAGTCCCCCAAGCCCGGTCCCCAGAATTATCCCTGCTTCAGGCCGGGCGTTTATTCGTTTTTTTATGAAGTTCGCGGTTGCTTTTATTTTCTCCAACATAATTCAGGATCTTTTTATTAAACAATTTTCCTTCGTCATCCAGAAATTTCACCTTCACGGGCAAATAGTAAAGCACTTCCCTGAAAGATTCCTCCAGATCCGTATACCCCCTGAAGCGAACAGCATCTTTTTCGGTGGTTACAATAATTTTCTTTTTCTTTTTCAGCGAATCAAATTTACGCATTATCAGTCGAATATCTTCTTCCGAATAATCATGGTGATCGGGAAATGTAAGCAGCTCGGTCTCGCTGGCAAATTGTTTCAGGTGTTCGGGAATGAGTCGCGGAAACGCGATCCCGGTAACGATAAGAATCGCATAGGACTGCTTTTTATAAAAATCGGGACTCAGTTCGTTTCCTGAGAAAACCGGCTGGATCTTATCATAGGAAAAGGTGGTGAAAAAAAGTTCCTGGTAGGGTTTCAGGCGGATATCCTTTTGAAGGATGCGTCGCATAATGGGGGTAATTTCGCCGGGACATTTGGTGAATATGATCATGTTTGCCCGCCGGATCTGGGAGGCACTTTCCCGGAGGCGCCCTGCCGGAAGCAGCATGTCTTCATGAATATGCCGGTTATAATCGATCAGCAATATGTTAATGCCGGGCGATATGCGGCGGTGCTGAAAAGCATCATCCAGAAAAATAACATCCGGCGCGTTATCATTTTCCGGCTGAAGCAGTTTTTCAACTCCTTTTACACGATTTTCACAGACAGCGACCGAAATGTCCGGGAACTTTTTCTTGATCTGCAGCGGTTCATCGCCAGTGGCCCAAAAAGAGGAATCTTCTTCCACCCACTGAAAACCACGGGTTTTGCGTTTATAACCGCGACTTACCGTCGCTACCCTGAAATTATCCTTCACCAGGTTGATCAGGTACTCTACATGAGGGGTTTTCCCGGTTCCGCCAACCGTTATGTTCCCGATGGAAATGACAGGAACATCAAATTCCTTCGATTTGAGGATATTCAAATCATATAAATTGTTTCGCAAAGAGACGGCAATGCCGTAAAGGATTGAAAATGGATATAACAATAATTTGAGCATCAAAACCTGTTTTTGAGAGCGAAAATAAAAATTTATGCGCCGGTATGAAACCATTGAAGCGATTCTATGCACAAAACTGTTCAGTAACCGATAATTTTCACCCGCTTTCCGGCTTCCACCCGGTCCGACAGTTCAAGGTTATTCAGCAATGCCAGTTTTTCCATTTGCCCGGGGGGAACTCCCAAAGAGCGAAAGGCTTGTTCCAGGGTGGCAGGTTGTGAAATCCTCCGGATTCTGATCCTTTGGGGCCGGACATTCAGGCGGTCGGGATCGTTTAAATGATCAAAATTTATCATGGTTGATTCAAAAATCCGGAACCAGGAATTAAAGCGGGCATCTTCAGCAACCCCGTGAAAAACAAAGACCCGGGCATTTTTTTCAATAAAATAGGATAACACTTTGATGGTTTGTTTCTCCCCGGTCTGCTGATTCTGTGAAACCTGTTCGGAAACCGAAGCGACAGCAGGCATTCCGTTAACGGTTGTTTTTTTGGCATCGAGCAGGGTAAGGTTCAGATCCTTCAGATTCGCATCAACAGCCTCCTCCAGGTTGTCTTGTTCTGCCTGCAAAAAAACCATCATGGCATTCCCGTCGGCAGGAGCCATTTGAACCTGCAGGGGAGAATTTTCAAGATTCCAGCCGGAAGGAACGGGAAATTTAAATTTCATTTCCGGGTGGTAAAAGACATGGGCATCCACATATCCCTGGCGGGGATCTTCGCCATAAACCATCCCATCGATCAGCTGAAGATAATGGTCAGGATTCACCTGCCAGTCGGTATACCCCAGACTGTCCTTCCACTGACCGGCCAATTGGGTGACTGTCTGATAGCGATCGCCGGGATCGGGATGGGTGGAAAAAAAGGTGGGAATGCCTCCCTGTTCGCTTTCCATTTCCATCCGCTTCAACACCTGGAAGAAGTCGGCCATTTTTTGCCCGTCGTACCGGATGCGCGAAGCATATTCCACCCCCAACTGGTCGGCCTGCCGCTCATTGTCACGGCTGAATTTCAAAAAAAGCAGTTGCATTCCCTGCATGGCATACCCCGCAAAATCGCGAAACTTCTCCGATGCGATCATCCCGCCGATCAGGAGTAGTTGTCCCAATTGTTGCTTGCTTTGCTGGCTTACGGTATGGCGAGCAGTAATGTGTCCCATCTCATGTCCCAAAACCCCCATCAGTTCAGCCTCATTATTGAACCGGGCCAAAATCCCGCGGGTAAAATAGATGTATCCCCCGGGAACCGCAAAAGCATTTACCACGGGTGAGTCCAGGATCCGGAAATGATACTCCAGCTCCGGCCTGTGGGAAATTTTCCCCATCTCCGCTCCCTTCTGCTGAATAAAACGGGACAGATCCTCATCGGCATAAAGCCCGAACTGAGCAATTACCTGCGGATCGTATTGCTTGCCAAGTGCAATCTCCTGGGCCTCGGACATCAGCATCAGCTGCCGGTTTCCGGTAACCGGATTGACGGCGCATGAAGGGATTAGCAAGAGGGCCGAAAAAACGAAAAGAAAATAAGCAGAACTGAATTTCATCATCACAATCCTTTTTCAAAATTAACATGCAAAAATAAACCCTTTTTCCCGGGGATCATTGGTATTGCTTGTTTTTATCTGAATTTTATCTT
>JAGYMR010000254.1 GCA_018400515.1 Tangfeifania sp. | reverse complement strand
TACCGGCAATCTCAACAAAATAGATGCCTCCTGGCAGGGACCCGGTATTTATCCTTACGGGGGAACCGGACGGTTCGTTATTCTTTTGAAACAGCAGCTGCCCGGAGGAGTTAAAGATAGAAACCGTCAAAGGCCCTCCGGAATGATCCTGAAAATCGATATTCACAAAATTCCGGGCCGGATTGGGATACATTCTGAAGCGCGATGATTTCACACCGGGTGCTGCAACCGCCTCACTGGTAAAATAGAGATAATTGAATCGCCCGGCAGGAGCTGCATCGCCGTTTACATAGAAATCCATGATATTCCCCGCCTCCTGCATATTGTCACTCCATTTAAATTCAAAATTGAGGTAAGGGGCATCGGAGATCCCCAGATCGTTCCGGTCAATCTTCAGGATCAACGATCTTTCATTGCAGACATAGGCAGCTTTTCCTGTTTGGGTCCAGTTCCACCCCTCATTGCTTTTTTCAATAAAGGCTGAATCAGCGGGATTGATGCGATTGACCACATAATCGTATCCCTTCCATCCTGTATTTTTATTCCGGTCAATGTCAATAAAAAGGCGCATCCAGCCTGGGTCATCCCTGCTGGTCAGCGCTCCGGCCGTTTCCACGTAAAACCAGACAAATTGGTCGTCACGGGCCACTTTGGCCTTCACCAGATCATTTCGCCCGGTGGTATTGGTATATTCAAGCGATGATCCCTGACCGGCATGATCCCGGTGGAGAACGTTCCCTTCAAAAGCATTGTATTGAGGTTTTACATCCTGCCAGGCCTCCGGATCTTCCATATCGATGGTTTTTTGAGGGGAGGCAATTTCCGGGGGCGGAGCGCCCTTGAACCTCCGGATGTTCTCAATAAGTTGCAAATAATAGATATCCCCTTTGTCGCCCCACGATTTAACCGGTTCGATATCCCTGCTCTTTTCAGCGGAATACTGGTCAACAAACGAGAAAGGTTCCACATCCCAGTCGAAATGCCGCCCGGCAACCCACTCATTCCAGCCGGTCACAAAAACCAGGTCGGGATCAAGTGCATGCGCCCGCTCCCATTGCTCCTGGAAATTAAGTCCGAACAAATAGGAATCTTCGCGGGGGTCCTGTCCGTTGGCATGGGTATAACTGCGCCCGTAGGTATCCGGTGAGTTAAAAGCAGCAGCATGACCACCACTATCGTCGGAGGCGTTTTGAGCCACGCCGACAGTAACCTCTTCGAAGCCGCCTCCCGGTTTTTCCCCAAAACCATGCTGCGGGTATACTTCGAGCCACCCCCAGTGGTCATCACGCTGGGGACCAAATACATAATCGGGTTGCCCGGGGCGAAAAGTAAAAAAATTCCGGATGGCTTCAGCCGTCTCCTCACTGACCGACTGCCCGATCTCCACGGGAACATGCTCAGAGCCGCTGGTAAGGGCGGTATAGGAACCATCAGCAGCATAAAAAATTTCACTTTCGTAATTACCATCTACAACATCCCCGCCAAAGTAACTCACCGTACTACCGCCGGAGCTGGTATACTTCCAGACCCCCACCTGTTCAGTGCCATCACTGAGCTCCCACAAATAATCACCCGCCGGTAACTGGCCGAAGGTCAGCTCCAGTTTGGAATTGTCCTGAAAATCGACAAATGTCTCTTCAGTGAGGGGCGTTTCATCCACCGTGGCATCGTAACTGCCCTTCCATTGGTAAAGTTTAAAAGTGAGGCTGCCAACGTTATTACCCCAGCTGGGACAGGTAGCATTTACCCCGGTAAAGGGAGCCGTGGCATGAAATTTCAGTCCGGCACTGTTCCGCAAGGCCTGGACGCCCTCCGGATAGGCCATGATCAGGGGCTTCCCTTCCCATTTAAACCACAGATCCTCGTACAACCCCGGTTTATAAAGATCTTCATACAGTTCGGTAATCGATTGCAGGGATCCCGGAGTAGGACCAAAAGGAAGCAGGAAAACGACCTGCGGGGTATGGACACCATCTTTACGCGCCTGATCCCAAACCTCCAGCAATTTGGTATAAGACGATTTCCAGGTGAAGCTGCCGTTGGTGCAATCAAAAAACACCACATCCACCCCGGCATAAGCCAGCATTTCGGCATGTTTCCGCAAAATCCATTCATCGGTGGTCCGGTAATACCCGAACAGGGGTTCATCCCACCAAAAAACACCCCCTTCGATGCCCTGCCACGCAGGATGATCAGCATCATGGGCCGCTTCGGGATATTCTTCAAGGATCTCGGTGATGTTCATTACCGGATCGAATTCTGCTATATCGTCGGTGTGCCAGGTCCAGTAAAAAATGCCCACCTGCTTATCCTCCCTGACCTCCTGCCTTTCGGTGGGCTCAACATTGCCGGAAGGCTCAAAAACAATATTTTTCAGTTCAGTGAAAGCATCTTCCGATTGGGAATAACCAGCCTTCACACCAATAACAAGTAAGAAAGCAGCTAAAAGAAGGCACCGGGACCCTTTAAACATTAAAAGCATTCCCTTTCTCATATTTATTTGATAATTACAACGATTGTTCAACATAAAACTTTCCGTTACACGACGAAACTTCCTCCCGTTTCACTTTCTTCATAAAATTTTTCAACCCTCATCTTTTGTTTTGGGGCTTTTGGACCATCCATTCTTCGATCACTTCAGCCACCTTTTCGTAAGGTGCTTTAGCGATAAGGTAGCGGCAATTCCCATTGGGACCGGCTTTAAAAACGGTTTTTCCGCCGGGAAAACGGACCGTGCCGGGGCGGCTGATATCCCATAGCTGTTCATCTCCGGTTGTTGCTCCCCGCACAGCATAATACATAATGGTCTGATCGTAACTTGAAGAACCTGCAATCGTTTCATCAAATGCGAAAAGGCAGAAAAATTTTGAGGCCATCTCAAAAGCTTTTGCATTTTGTAAAGGGGTATTCGGATCATTTCCAATACTCCTAAAACCCAACTTTTAAGACAGCCTCAAAAAACAGTCCGGTTTAACCGGATTCAGTACCTAACCGGGACACATTATTCCCATCCAGGATTTTGCCAGTTGACACCAGCGATTTCGATCATTTTATTTACCTCATCCTGAGGAATGGGATAGATCAGGTATTTATCGGTATTGGCGTCCCTGTCTTCCACCACAAAACGCTCATAATCGTAATCATCCCCGTTTTTGGTGATCCGCATTCCGGTAACAAGGTCATCGGTGTCATCCAGGATCTTCCAGCGGCGCACATCAAAGAAGCGATGTTCTTCAAATGCGAGCTCCACGCGGCGTTCGTTGCGGTATTTCTCACCGAAAGCACTGGCCGACATTCCTGCCGGGAAGGGCGGCATTCCTGCTCTTTCCCTGACGGCATTCACGGCATCGCGGGCACTCATACTCATCCCATTCCCGATATTCACGGCCGCATCCGGACCTGCTGACTGGTAGGCCGCTTCAGCGAAGTTCAGGTAAAGCTCCGCGAGGCGGAACAGGCGGATAGAACCATCGGCCTGGTTGTTCTCGCCCGACTTGAAGTTATTGAACTTCCGCAGGTAGTAACCTGTCCGGGTGTGTTTCCGGTTGGTGGCAGAGATCTCTTCATTTCCACCAACGTAAGTTTGAACAGCCGAGGGATCCACCTCTTCAGCAGGACCGCTTTTCACCTCAATCCGGAGATTTTTGATCTCAATGGTAATCCCGGAGTTGACCCCCACATCAAAACGCAGGTTGTCATCGGGTGAATTTCCCCAGTCAGAGTTGGCAGCAGCTTCAGTTATGTCCGCAGAGTAGGTGGCCCAGTCAGCAGCCTCCGGTACGGCATCCGTATGTACTGAAC
The DNA here is from genome assembly GCA_018400515.1 of Tangfeifania sp. Next base: position 376 of record JAGYMR010000254.1, on the reverse strand, counting down.
GGGGCTCTGCCAGGGCAGGACCAAAATACAATTGCGGCTCAATTTCCAGGCCGGCTCCGGGGTATTCCACTTTATACTCAAAAGCAAACACCACAGAGGGCGGATTGTCCAGGCTTTCACCCAGGGTCGTTGTCATCACATTGGGATCGCCGCCCGTGGTAGTCAGTTCGTATGATCCGTCGCCATTGTCAACAATGTCAAGGTGATTGATATTCCCTTCTAAATCCAGATCCAGGCTATAGGTATCATCCCTGATATCCGAAACCGTTCCCAGGTTCCGGATGGCCCCGTTGTAATAGATGGAGGCATAAAACCGGGGATCCCTTCCTTCATAAGGATTCTCAGGATCATATCCCGATTCCGTATTGATGATCGG
>JAGYMR010000253.1 GCA_018400515.1 Tangfeifania sp. | reverse complement strand
TCGGTGGGGACATATCCCAGTTTCATATAGGGTTCCAGCTGCATGTTACCGACCGCTCCGCCACATTCATATTTATGGCCTGGTACGGTTTGCTGGTGGATGATCGCCTCCCAGGCAGTTTCCACGTCAAAATCCCGGATGCCTTTCTGATAGGCACTTACGATCAGGGGAATGGAGTGAGAAGCCACCATGATGCTTGAATATTCAATGCCGGCAGGACCTTTGGCCAGCCACCCTCCATCCCGGTACATCTGCAGCAATGATTTCACCCATTTGCTGGCAATATCCGGATTTACGAGGGTCCATAGCTGATTCAGGTTCCAGAAGGTGTTCCAGAAAGCATCGCAGCCCAGCATGGGGGAATCCGGATCGTCGAGGGTTTGGATGTTTTCGCAGGGATCGCGGTATTTTCCGTTCACATCACTCAGGATCGCCCGGGCGACATACGACCGGTAAAGGTTGGTGTAGAATTTTTTCCGGTTCTCTTCGGTTCCCCCTTTTATTTCTATTTTGCTTAGCAGATCATTCCAGATGTTGCGGGCATTTTTACTGACAGCATCAAAATCCCATCCAAAAGGTTCGGTCAGCTCTTTTTGCAGGTTCAGCCGGGCCTGGTCAATGTTCACCAGGGAGATGCCCGTTTGCAGCAGCACCTGTTCGCCGGCGTCTGTTTCAAAATCGACATAAGCCCCAACATCTCCTTTTCCGCTGATTTCATCGATGCCTTTTTCCAGTTCTTTTTCTTCCCAGCCGCCAAACAGCTTGAACGGCTTGTTAAACCGGGCTACAAAATGGACGGTATATTCATTGAAGCCGCCGCTTTTTTGTTTGGAGTACCCTTCAATTTCGGTCGAACTCACGCGGGTTATTTTTGCATCCAGCACTTCGGTTCTGTACTCCTGGGGAAAGAGGAGGTTAAAAAGAACGTGTCCCTCTTTTGTTTCGGGGAATGTAAAGCGGAAAAAACCGCAGCGGGTGGTGCTGGTCAGTTCGGTTTTTATTTTGAAGTCCACCAGGTCCACGGCATAATAGCCCGGACGGGCTTCCTCCGTGTTTTTGTCAATCCGCGAGCGGTGTCCCGAGGTTCCTCCTGTGCTGATGGGTACATCGGCATGGGGATAGATAGAGGGATTCAGAACCCCCTCGGTCGGCTGAACGGAAAGCCCCGACATGGTCCAGGCATGAATGTGACTGAATCCAAAAATGCTGCCGATCGTGTATTCGTACCCGGCTTTCCAGTACTGGCTCTGATTGTCAGGGCTCAGTTGTACCATGCCAAAAGGGAGGGTGACTCCCGGATTAAGCATCCAACGCGATTCAGAACTTCCTAAAAGCGGATCGGCATAATCGACCGGTTGTTTGGGTTGTGCGGTTGCATTCATGAAGGCAAAGCCCATGATTACAAGCGTGATGAAAAGTTTTTGTCTCATAGGATTATGGTTTTAAAGTGGCATTCATTATTGGTTTCTAAGCACCGGTTTTGCATTTTTTGCCGGACCGGACTCCAAACAGGTTCCAGCATTTCCTATCTGTTCCTGCCGGCGATCCGTTTCCGGGTGTTTAATTCTCTTTACCCCAGTTTTTATTGGGTTCGGGCCCCATCTCCAGTACCAGTTTTCCCCCTGCAACAATCTCTCTGAAGGGGATCCGGACGTTATTTAAAGGTTGCCCATTCAAGGTTGCCGACTGGATAAAAATGTTCTTTTTGGAGTTATTACGTGCTTCTATGGTAAATGTTTTCCCCGGATAATAGTCCGGATCAAGTTGAACGGTGATTTTTCCGAACAACGGGCTTGTTAAATTTACCATGGGCTCCGTGGCACATCCCCCTTCCATTTCAAAAAGGCCCAGGGCACTCATTACAAACCAGGCACCCATCTGGCCTTCATCTTCATCCCCTTCCCAGCCATGATAGGGAGTCGCACCATAATAGCTGTCGAGGACAGCCCGTGAATATTTCTGTGTCAGCCAGGGTTTTCCGGAATAATTAAACAGGAAAGGCGCCTGCATATTTACCTGGTTCCCCATATTGATGTAATATTCCACCGGTTCGGGCTGGTACCGGTCAAAGGCGTGAGCAGCAAACCGGTGCTCCACTGATGCTTCAAATCCCTTTTCCAGCCGTTCATTGAAGCGGTCAATGCCTGTTAAATCCACCACTCCCGGGATGTCATGGGGAACGTAAAAGGAGTATTGCCAGCCGTTTCCTTCCACCCAGTGCTCCCCGGAGAAGGGATTGTAATCTTCGAGCCATTCGCCGTTGATATTTTTGGGAACGGCATATTTTAATTCCGGATGGAATAGGTTTTTCCAGTTTCCGGATCGTTTCATCAGGAATTCATAATCCCCTGTTTTTCCGAGTTCTTTTGCCATCTGGGCCACGCAGTAGTCATCGTAGGCGTAATCCAGGGTTCTGCTGGCAGGATTCATTTCATAAGGCACGTATCCCAGGCTGTCGTAAACATTCAGGAAAAGATTGCCGGCCGGGCCCGAGCAGGGGGTCAGCCATCTGCCCTGGTTGGTAACGGTGTTGTGGACTGCTTCGTATGCTTCTTCCACATTGTAGTTCCGGATTCCTTTCTGATAGGCCCCCACAATGAGGGCTGTTTCGTGCGATACCCCCATGATCCCGGTATACTCCACGCCTGTCGGTCCAACGCTGGTCCAGCCGTTTTTCCGGAAAAGCTCCAGCTGTGTTTGAACGTAGCTTTCCATGTATTCCGGGGAGATCAGCGACCAGACGCTGTTCAGGTTCCAGAAGGAGTTCCAGAAGGAGTCTCCTCCGATCATCCGCTGGCCTTCCGGGATTTTCTGCTCCTCTTCGCAGGGCCCCATGTATTTTCCGTTGACATCGTTCCAGGTCTGTTTGGCGGCGTAACAGCGGTAAAGGTTGGTGTAAAATTTGGTTTTGTCTTCGGCGGTACCGCCTTCGACTTGCACGCGGCCCAGCAAATGATTCCATTCTTCCCGGGCTGCCTGTTTCACAGCATCGAAGTCCCAGCCGAAGCCTCCCAATTCCGTTTTCAGGTTAAGCCGGGCCTGGTCAATGTTGACCAGGGAGATCCCTGAGCGGACCATGATAACTTCCCCTTTACCGGTTTCGTAAGTAACGAAAGCCCCGGTGTCGTTTTTTCCTTTTACTCCGGTGGTGTCTTTTACCAACGTTCCTTCTGTCCAGCCATTGAATGTTTTAAATGGTTGACTGAACTGAAGCACAAAATTCAGGGTGAAAACATTCCAGTTTCCCCTGCCGATCTGACAAGTGGCATATCCTTCCACCTCTTTATCGTTTACTTTGGTTATTGCAGCATCTGTCACGGAATAGCGATATTCTGCAGGAAAGAGCAGGTCGATGAGGATGCGTGCCTCCTCCTTTTCTGGGAAGGTATATTTTTGGAATCCGCAGCGGGTTGTTGCGGTCATTTCTGCCGTAACGTCATGGTCGTAAAGGTGGACGGAATAGTAGCCCGGGCCCCCTTTTTCCGTTTTCTTTTCAATGCGGGAGTGATAACCCGCTCCGGCCCCTTTGTATGCCGCATCCACGGGACGGTCTTCAAAAACGAGGTCGGTGGTTGTGGGCATCATCCGCAGCCCGGCCATGGTCCAGGCGTGTAGGTGGCTGAAACCTGCAATGCTGTTAATGGCATATTCATACCCAGCCATCCAGACATTCCCCTGGTTGTCGGGTCCGAGCTGGATCATGCCAAAAGGCACTGTGGCGTATGGGCCAAGCATCCAGCGGGAGTTGGAGGTGCCGATAAACACATCCACCCAGTCGGCAGGGTTTTGTCCATTTTTGGGGTGCTGGCAGTTGCTTAACAGCAACAGGGCGAGCGCAATTTGGAAAAGCAGGATCTTCATAACGGTATTTTTTTCGCCGGGAAATGAAAAGAGGCTCCCTTTTCCCGGAGCATTATTTTACAAAAGCTTTTACAACCATGATCTCTTTATCCGATTCATTAATGATTTTGTACCTTTCTGTTGCCGCCGGAACAACAAAGGTTTCGGCATAATTGAACCTTTGAACGACGCCGTTCCGGGTCTCAATCCGGATGCTGGTTCCCTCCACCAGGCTTAGCACATGGCACTTGTTTTCGGTGGAAACCTCCACTTCGGTTTGGAGGTGGAATCGGTGCACATCGTAGAAGTGCTTTTCGTGGGTGGGCAGGTGAAAAAGTTGCCAGTCCTTTCCC
>JAGYMR010000252.1 GCA_018400515.1 Tangfeifania sp. | reverse complement strand
TTATAATGTGAGTTCCATCGAATACCTTTAAAATTAATAATTATAATGAGATGAAATTTAAACTTGATTGAATTACAGATATTAAATTTAATTTTATACTAATGAAAGTATTGAAATTTGGCGGAACCTCGGTGGGATCACCCGAAAATATGCGTTCGGTGATGAAGATCATTACGGACGGAGAACCTAAGATTGTTGTGCTTTCAGCAATGTCGGGTACGACCAATTCGCTGGTTGAGATTGCCGGTTACCTTCGGAAAAAGAACCGGGAAGCGGCCGGAATCCTGATTGGTAAACTCGAAGCGCGTTACAAAAAAGTTGTCGGCGAATTGTTTGAAAAAGAGGAAAACCGGGGGAATGGGTTAAAGATCATCAAGTCCTGTTTTAAACACATTCGCTCCTTTACTTCCGGAAAATTCACCCCCGTTGGTGAAAATACGATCCTTTCGAAAGGCGAAATGATCTCCACCCAGCTTTTCACCCTGCTTATGAATGAAAACGGCCATAAAGCCCGGTTGCTTCCGGCACTTGAATTTATGCGCATTGATGAGGAAAAGATGGCCGATTCGCAGTATATCAGCGAACACATTGAAAAACTTCTTGAAGAAACCGGAGACGCAGATTATTATATTACGCAGGGGTATATCTGCAGGAATGCAAAGGGAGAAGTAGACAACCTCCAACGGGGGGGCAGCGACTATACGGCATCTTTGATCGGTGCGGCCATTGATGCAGAGGAGATTCAGATATGGACCGATATCGACGGTTTTCATAACAACGATCCGCGGGTGGTGGAGAATACCACGAAAATTGACCGGCTTTCTTTCTATGAAGCAGCGGAGCTGGCTTATTTCGGAGCCAAGATCCTTCATCCGCAGACGGTATTTCCGGCCCGGGTGCAGGATATTCCGGTGCGATTGAAAAACACCCTGAACCCCACGGATGCAGGAACGCTGATCACCTCTGAGACTACCGGGAAAGGAATTAAAGCCGTGGCCGCCAAAGATGGGATTACGGCGATCAAGATCCGTTCCGACCGCATGTTAATGGCCTATGGGTTTTTAAAGAATGTATTCAAGGTATTTGAAAAGTACAAAACCCCCATTGATATGATCTCTACCTCGGAAGTGGCGCTTTCGCTTACCGTGGACAATACCGATCATCTGAAAAGCATTCACCATGAGCTGGATAAATTCGGCAGTGTAGAGATCGAACACAATCTGACCATCGTATGTATGGTGGGCGACATTATCGGCGAGGAGCGGGGATTTGCATCCAAGGTTTTTGATGCGCTGGATGGCATTCCTATACGCATGATCTCTTATGGAGGAAGTCGCTATAACATCTCCGTGCTGGTGCCTGACAAACAAAAAGAGAAGACGTTGCGGGCGATCAGCGAGAATCTGCTCAATAACGGGAGTTAGCTGGCTTCAGGCTCCGCTGAAATCGATCCCTTCGAAGAGGATGGAGGGGGTGAGCCACGAAGAGTTCCGGTAAGCGTCGTTCCCTGTTTCACGGATGTGTGACCAGAGCCGGATCATATTTCCGGTGATGTTCATCTCTGAAACGGGCCGGACGATGGCCCCTTTTTCAATCAGGAAACCTTCGATTCCGTAAGAGAAATCACCGGTGGAACCGTTGCAGTTTCCCCCGTTGAATCCGGTAACGAGGATTCCCTTATCTACGGCTTCAATCAGTCCGCTGAGGTCTTTTTCCCCGGTTTCAAAAATCAGGTTGTTGGTGTTGCCGCAAGTGGGCTCCATTCCCAGTTTTTTTCCGTAATAAGTATTGATGTAGTAGTTTCTCAGGATTCCGTTCTCAAAAACAGGCCGTTTTTGGGTAGCGATCCCTTCGCCGTCGAAAAGCCGGGAGCCGCGGCCCGAAACAATGAACGGGTCATCGGTGATGGAGAGCTTTTCTGAAAAATTTTTTTCTCCTTTTTTGCCGGTCAGGAAGGAGTTTTTTTGCTGGATTGCCGATCCGTTCAGGGAGTTGATAACGGGAGCAAGAAGCCGGGCGGCCTGGCGGTTTTCCACGATCATTTCCATTTCGCCCGAAGCGATCTTTTCCTGGCCGATCTTTCGGAGGGCCCGGTCGAGGGCGATTTCCCCGGTCCCTTTCGTCTTCAGCTCATTGAAGAAGATGGCGCTTTCCCCCCAGTGCGATTCCGGACGGGCATCCCGACCTTTTACCGAAACCTGTGCATTCAACCCGTAATAGGTGTGGGCCGTATCCCCTTCAAAGCCATTGCTTGTAATCATGACCCTTTCGTCCAGTCCGTCGTGATACCCCGCCGAAACGGAAATAATCCGGGCATCTTTTCCCAAAACTTCCTGTTCGGTCCGGAAGACCAGGTCGATCTTTTCCTGCGGATCATGACTATCAAACCGGGCATCCCGGGTTTTCAGGTCGATCTGTTTTCCTTTATAGTAACGGTCGGGATCAGGCAGGGTGCGGAATTCATCCTCCGAAAGAAAGCGGGTGGCGGCAATGGCTTCTTCAATGAAGCGCCCCAGCTCCTCTTTTTTCATCCGGTTGGTGGAATGGGCCGAATATTTTTTATCGACAAACAGCCGGATGGAGAGGTTGCTTTGAATGGCCTGTTCCAGCTGGTCAATTTTTTCATTGCGTACATCCACGCTGCTGCTCCGGCTGTTGGAAATCGTTACACTCACTTGTTGAGCCCCGTTTTTCAGGGCGTGGTTCATGGCCCAATGGGCCAGGTCGTATTTTTCTTTTTTTGTCATGATGCTGTTTGCCGTTTGGTAAGTGATGAAAATTAAGCGGAACCACCCACGGTTAATTTATTGACCAGTACAGTGGGAAGCCCGCAAGTAACCGGTACCGACTGCCCGTCCTTTCCGCAGGTCCATGTGCCGTTGTCCATCAAATAATCGCCGGCAACCATGGTGATGCCCGCCAGTGCTTCTGGGCCGTTGCCGATGATGTTTATGTCTTTAACGGGGCGGGTCAGTTTCCCTTTTTCGATCAGCGATCCCGATTTTACAAAGAACGTGAAATCTCCGGCCCCGATTTTCACCTGTCCGTTACTGAAGTTATCCACATAAACGCCGTAACCGACATTTGCGATAATCTCCTCTTTTGTATGGGGACCCGGCTCCATGTAGGTTGCACGCATCCGGGGCAAAGGAATGTGCCGGAACGATTCCCGGCGGCCGTTGCCGGTGGGTTCAACACCGTAGTAACGGGCACTGATGTGGTCATGAATGTAGCTGTTCAACCGGCCGTTCTTCACCAGGTAGGTTTTTTGCACCTCGTTCCCTTCATCGTCAATGTTCAGGGAACCCCGATTGTTTTCAAGGGTTCCGTCGTCGATGATGTTGATGAAGTTTTCGGCCACCTGTTGATTCATTTTGTCACTGAAGATGGAAGTGCCTTTCCGGTTAAAGTCGGCTTCAAAGGTATGGCCAATGGCCTCGTGAAGCAATATACCGGAACCTCCGGCTCCCATGACAACAGGCATTTCCCCGGCTTTGGGCCTGGTAGCATCAAACAGGATGTTCGTCCTGTCCACCGCCTCTTTTGCCAGTTGGTCGGTCAGGTCACCTGTCAGCCATTCAAACCCTTTCCGGAAGGAGCGTGCCGAATAGGCATTTTCCACCTTTCCCGCTTTTTCCATAATGCATACGGCTCCAAAACTGACCATGGGACGGTAATCCCAGGTCAGCCTCCCTTCCGAATTATAAAAAAGAACGGAGGATGAGGTGTCTGCCAGAAAAGCATTCACCTTGATTACTTTGCTGTCGAGGGCAAAGATCTTGTCATTCAATTTTTGTAAGAAAGGCACTTTGTCTTTTACCGAAACATCTTCCCATTTGCGGGAAACAGGGTAATAAGCCGAAGGAATCTTTTCATGGAAGCCCCCGGGATGAAAGCGGCTCCTGCTCCCGGCAATGTTGGCTGCCATCCGCGCTGCATTCAGCATCGCATCGAGGGAGAGCGTTTCAGAATAAGCAAATCCGGTTTGATCCCCTTTTAAAACCCGGATCCCGACACCAAAGTCAATGGAGGAAGAAGCCCTGTTCACTTTGTTGTCTTCCAGCCCCAGGCTGTTGCTCGTTTTGTGTTCAAAAAACAGATCGGCATAATCACCGCCCTTGCTCATGGCTTCGGAAATCACTTTCTGAAGCATCTCCTTTGTAACTTCAAATTGTTCGAAATAGCTTTTCACGTTTGCTGGTATTTTTTC
>JAGYMR010000251.1 GCA_018400515.1 Tangfeifania sp. | reverse complement strand
CCGTGGTGGCCTTTTTTATTACGCGCCGCCCATACTATACCTTCAATCCTGAAGTATTGCACTCAAAAGCGCTGATCGAAGATATCCACCGGGTGACGGAAGAGATTAAGGAGCAGGTAGGCAAACGTTTATACACCACCATTACTTCCAATAACGGCCCGTACGAATTCCCTGACCTGAAAGCGATGGTGGATGATTATCTTCGCCTGAAACTCCGCAGGAATGTCCAGAGCTGGAAGACCAACCTGCTTCCCAAAATAGTGACCCATACCATGGCCGACGACTCAAAAGATGAAATTCTGAATTTCTTGCGCACGGCCAACCTGGTCAATAACCGGCATGACAAAGTAAAGGTGGTTTACCACCCCGATTTTGTATCCTCCTCTAATCCGCTTTTTAAAATGGATTACAATCAGTTTGTGCGGGGCTGCCATCTGGGCGTTTTCCCCAGCCGGTACGAACCTTGGGGGTATACCCCGCTCGAATGCCTTGCCAGTGGCCTGCCTTCGGTCACCAGCAATCTGGCCGGTTTTGGCGATTACGTTTCCCGCACCATTCAGGGATACGAAAAACAGGGCATTTTTATTATCGACCGGAAAAGCAAAGGTTTCCATCAATCAGCCGATGAATTGGCGGACATCATGCTAAGATTTGTGCAAATGACCCGGCGCGAAAGAATTGCGCTTCGCTATCAAAGCGAGGAAGCTTCCCTCCTTTTTGACTGGTCCCGGCTGGTGACTTTCTACGATGAAGCATACAACCTTGCCATTAACCGTTGATCTGTGATTTTCTATGAAGCATGCACCCATTGGTATTTTCGATTCGGGTTATGGAGGTTTGACGGTTTTGAAAGCGATTAAAGAACGGCTTCCGGCTTATGATTTTATATATCTGGGGGACAATGCCCGAACCCCTTACGGTTCCCGATCTTTTCAGGTGGTTTATGAATATACTCTGCAGGCTGTCCGGTTTTTATTCCGGCATCATTGCCCCCTTATTATTTTTGCCTGTAATACGGCATCGGCAAAAGCTTTACGCAATATCCAGCAACTGGATTTGCCTGTCATGGCTCCTGAAAACCGGGTGCTGGGCGTTATCAGGCCGAGCGTGGAGAAAGTGGCAGAAATTACCACCAACGGCCGGGTGGGCGTCCTGGGGACTGTGGGAACGGTGGCATCGGAATCCTATCCCATTGAACTGGAAAAATGGTCGAAGGGAAAAGTGAAATCAACCGTCCAGGAAGCTTGCCCCATGTGGGTGCCTTTGGTTGAAAACAATGAGATTGATTCGGAAGGGGCGGCCTACTTTGTGCAAAAGAATATCCGCAACATCTTTCAAAAAGATTCCCGGTTGGATACCCTGATCCTTGGATGCACCCACTATCCGTTGCTGAAAAAAGTGATCCTGAAATATGTGCCGCCGGAAGTGGAGATTCTCGAACAGGGAACCATTGTTGCCGAAAAATTAACCGATTACCTGGAGCGGCATCCGGAGGTGGAAGGCAGGATATCAAAAAATGCCCGCATGGAATACCTAACCACAGAATCGGCCGGTACATTCGAAGAAAAGGCAGCCCTTTTCCTGGGAGCGGATGTAACCGCACAAACGGTTCACCTTTAAAAAAATTGAAGATTTCTAAGGCTATTGTATCCGGAATGCCCGGTCAGCGTAAGGCCGCCCTTACAGCTGCATTCATTTCACTGAACTGTGCCTCCATGCTTGTTAATAATTTATATTGGGCCCGGGTGCGTAACAAGTTGTGATCCGCTGATTTGGTTTTGTAATAGTTGTCCCCGTCAATATAATCCATCAAAAATCGCAACACCTGTTCGTAGGTAATATACCGGGCCGAAAAAGCCAGGTATTCCAGCTCTTTTTCAGTCAGGAAAGAGGCCGCTTCTTCCAGATACCCTTTGGTGAAGGCTTTGAAAATTTCCATATCCATGGAGACATTGTCCAGGTTGGTGTCATCCTCCTCACCGGTATTTGTGTAAAAGCGAATGGCATCCCCGAAGTCGTTTAAAACGGTGCTGTTCAAAACGGTATCCAAATCGATGACACATAGCACTTCCCCGTTTTTGTCAAACAGGATGTTGTTGATTTTTGTGTCGTTGTGGCTAACCCGTGTCGGGATGGTTCCGTTTTCAACCAGTTGCCAGAAACGGAGCATCTCCTCCCGGCGCGCTTCAATCCAGCGAATCTCTTCCGTCACCTTTCCTTTTCTGCCCAGGGGGTCCTTTCCCAAAACTTCCTCCCATTGATCAAACCGGATTCGGATGTTATGGAATCCGGGCAGAATATCGGTCAGTGGAGCTTTCAGATCGGATACGAGGGATTGAAATTTCCCGATCCCTTTTCCCCCTGCATACGCCAGTTCGGGAGTTTCTGCCGCTTCATAAGCAATGGTATCATCAATGAACAAAGTGACGGCCCAGAATTCTCCCGCTTCATCCTGAAAATACAATTTCCCGTCTTTTGCCGGAATGACGGTCATTGCCTCCCGCAAGGGATCTCCGCCGGCTTCCCTCACTTTGGCTTTAATATGGGAACACACCTTTTGTATGTTGTCCATAAGTGCGGGGACAGGAGAGAATATATTTTTATTTTTTCGCTGAAGGATATAATCCGGAGAATTTCCTTCGGTTTCTATGAAAAAGGTTTCATTGATGAATCCTTCTCCAAGGGTCTTTACCGCTTTTACTTTTCCTTCCAGCTGAAATTGTCCGGCGATGGCAGTTAAATCGAAATCCATAAATACCTCCTTTATTGTCCTTTTTGTATATTTTTTTGTAACAGTTAAATCCGCACGAATAATCAATGGCTGTTTTAATACCAGCCTTTTTCTTCCCCGGAAACCGGGACCGCATCAACGTTAACATGTTGTTGATCTGAGCGGCAGGCTTATCCGGGGTGACGCTTTAATGTGCAACCCTCTTTTCAGGATCCCTCTACCAGTTTCTCCGGATAATCCCCTTTTTCAATAAGTTGACGGATTTTCCGGATGACAACGGGGGTGTCTTCTTTGTACGTAACGCCAAACCAGGGAGAGTTGGTTTCCAGCACTTCTACCGTGGCCGAACCCGCTTCGATCAATTCGAAAACCACCGACGGGATAAGCATTTCGGATTTTGGCTGATCCATTTCTTCTTTTAAAAAACCGATGAATTTTTTTTCCAGGTGTGGGAAAATGGAGGGTTTGAACCCCCAGATATTCATTGAAACCGTTTCGTCTCCCCCCAGGGGAGTTTCATTCCCGTCAGGATCAACCGAAACAATGCCTCCATCCTTTTTTAGGATTTTGGTGGTCTCCACGATGGACTTCAGGAGGTTTTTTTCATTTACTTCGCAAATGCCCCTTGATACCGAACCATGCTCGGAAAGGGTATTTTTAAGTTTATAACCGACCATGGAAAATTCGGAGGAACTGCTGTTTTTTGTCAAAAACCCGGCCATTACCCTGAAAGCATTGAACCCGTAAAAATCATCCGCATTCAGCGCGCAGAATGGCTCTTTTACTTTGTCTTTAGCTACCAGTATGGCATGGGCGGTGCCCCATGGTTTTTTCCGCTCTTCCGGGAGGGAAAATCCTTCCGGAAGATCATCCAATTCCTGAAACACATATTCCACCCGGATTTTATCCCGGAATTTGTTCCCGACTTTTTCTTTAAATCCATCGGCAAAGTGTTTGCGAATGACAAAAACCACTTTTCCAAATCCGGCCCGGATGGCATCAAAAACGGAATAATCGATGATCGCCTCCCCTGCGGGCCCCAAGGGTTCAAGTTGTTTCAGGCCGCCAAAACGGCTTCCCATGCCCGCAGCAAGAATGAGTAAGGTTGGTTTCATAAATGTATATTTGAAATTAATAGGTGTCCCTGTTTTGGGGCCAAACCTTGCCAAGTGGTGGATAAACCGGAAAAGCCGGTCCGGTGATCCGGTAAGCATCCGGTGAATCGCCGGTATCCTGAAAAAACCAGGAAGCCTGCAGGGGTCAAAGGGAAATTATACTGCCCCTCCTCCTTATTAGCATTTGGTTTGCTGGCATTCAAACGTCTGGATTTTTTTGGTTAATAATGGAAATAATTAAACCAGGTACGAAAGAAGGAAATCTTTTTGAAAAATGAAAATGATTAGCACTGAAAGTTTTTAATTTTTTTCATAAATGTTGTCTTTGTTCTTTTTTTATTTTAAAATGTCCTAATTCAGAAGTATTTTTTACATGAGGTCC
>JAGYMR010000250.1 GCA_018400515.1 Tangfeifania sp. | reverse complement strand
CCCCTGAAATGATGTGGATTTGCAGCGAAATGTCTTTGTTTTTTACCACCTGGCCTGACCCGTCGCGGGCTACTCCCTGGTAATTCATTAAACCCGGCTGGGCATAAAGGCTGACCGTTAACAGCAGCATGGATACAAAAAGGTATGATTTTTTCATTTTTCTATGGTTTTAGTTTGAATGCGTTCTTTATGCGTTTAAAAAAAAGGTGGGGTTTAAAAATTTTGTTTGATAAATGAAAAATGCTGGATTTTATGATGAATAATCCGGAGGTGATAGCTTCCTTCGTTTAAAAAGGAGAGGTTGAGCTGGTGGCTTTTTTCCATGAAAACCTCCCGTTCAAATACTAATTCGCCCGTGATGGAAAAAATCCGGATAACGGCGTTCCCCACCGTTTCTTTCGAGTGAATGTTCAGGGTATTCCACACCGGGTTGGGAAAAATCCAAAGGGAATTTTGCAGGTTGTCAGGATGTTGCTTATCGCTTTGGATATAAGTTTGATGAAAACCAAGGGTTTGAATTCCATCAGCGTCTTCGTAGGTTTCAATAAAATTTTCGCCGATGGTCCAGCTCAAAGAGGATTCTTCCCCAGATACTTCGTTACCGGAGCTTGCCATCACATCCAGCGACAGGCTTTGCCCGGCAACAAATGAACTTATACAAAACAGCAGGAAAAATGCAAAAAATCCTTTGAATTTGGTTATCATGATTTGATTTTTAGATTATTAACGCAAGGTGATTATGACAAGAATTATTCCCTTTTGAACAAAATGTTATACATTAGGTAGTTAGTTTCCAGGAATCTGGTGAAAGGGTTTTTTATTGGGACTCCCTGTCCCAATATGGGATTAAGATACAAAATTAGGAATTTGCGGCAATTTCTCCGGGGGGGGGCATTTTTTTCCCGGGGGTGAAAAACCAGATGGATCGGGAATATCAATTTACCGGCCGGAGAATTTTGGATGTGGCTGATATTCATTACCTTTGTTTTGGGAAAGATCAAAGGAAATAAGTTGAAACCGGCAGGGAAAGGATTAACAGGAACTTAACTGTTTGGGATGTTTAAAAGATTTATTTATGGAGAAAGAGAACAACCGGAAACCAGAGAAGAAAAAGGAGAACTTTCAGGAGAAAGCGGATCAATGGATCGATAAGGCGGAAGAATTCATTGACGAAACCACCGAGAAGATTCATAAAAGTAATGCTTACCACAAAACCGGGCAATCGGTGGAAAAAGCCACTAAAAAGATTTTCCGGAAAGCCGGCAGATGGTGGGGGAAACGGTCATCGAAGTGAAATTTCTCTGATACTTTTTACGGGTTCCCCCTGGAGATCAATAGACGCAATGAGGGTATAGGTGCCTTTTTCGGAAGGCATTTTCATTTCAAAGGTCAATAATTTTTTACCAAATGAGGGGATGATGATTTCCCGTTTACGGGTGATTAAGTCTTGATCCCCCTTGTTGATCTTTAGGATAATATCCCCCTGCCATTCTGTGTCCATGTCATTGATCGCATAGACTTTGATATTTTTTTTAGCGCCGGGAGCGGCATCTTTTTCCCAAAAATCGATCATTAGTCCGACCGGGGCGAAGGCAGGTTTCACATATTCTACAAACCGGGGTTCCAATACCAGATTTTTTATGTCGATAAAATGATCGCTGGTCTGTCCTCGGGGTTCTTCCGGCCGGGAGTACCCCAGGCCGCAAAAGTGCAGGATGCCCGCACAATACCGGTGTGCCCGCCAATATTCTGTGAGCATCCCAAGATGACGGGTATACAGATAGATTCTTTCCTCCCGGGTAAGATTCTTACCAAAAGCCACATCGTAAACCTTATCTGTCAGTGTTGTTGTTGATCCGTCACGGTTCAGCCAAAGCCAGGCGTATTCATTGATGATTACCGGATTCGGATACCTGTCTCCGTTTTCCGGTGGATTCCACTGAGTAACGTCATTATCCGGAATCCGGAATTCACTTAGCAGATCCGCCAGCGGACCTTCCTCTGAAGGTTTATCTCCTGTCGAGTATCGTAAAAAAAGATAAGGATGTGCTTCCACCGGGTCGGTATCCTTTATTGGTTCGGACCATCCGTTCTCCCAGGGTCGCCCGGAGAGATCCATGTCCCGGACCAGGTCAATGGCCCCGTTTGTTACGTCGGTGACGCTTTCATTCTGAGCATCCCATATCACCACCCCCGGATGATTCCAGTGTTCAGGCAACCAGGTGCGAAATTCATTCGCCAGGTGTTCCGGTTTGACCTTAGGATAAATTCGTTCGAATCCGCCCGGTACGCCGGTCCATACCGGATACTCATTCTGGATCAGAAATCCAAGGCTGTCGGCAATTTCATACCAGCGTTCCGGTGGCAGGCCGATACAATACCGGACAGCATTCCAGTGCATATTTTTGAATTGCTTGTGGAGGCGTATGATCCATTCATCATCCCACGGTAAGGTTCCCCGGTCGGGGTCTTCGAAGAAACGGAAAATGCATACATTGGTTCCCCTCATAAAAAAGGGTTTTCCATTAAGGAGGGCACGTCCGCTTTCAGCATCAAAAGCAAAGGAGCGCATTCCGAAGCGGACTGTTTTTTTATCGGCATTTGTTGCGAGGGTCAGTTCATACAAAAAAGGTGATTCAGGTGTCCAGAGCCGGCAGTCAGGAAGCGATACTGAAAAATCGGTATCTTTCGATAGGCCTTTGGCAACAACATTTCCGGATTCCAGTTCTTTGATCTCATATTTTATCCGGAGGGGCGTTTCTCCCTGACCCCTTTCCAAACCGGTTACAATTCTCACTTTTTCCTCTTCGATCAACGGGACGGTCTGAATGTTCCTGATAAACGGATAGCCGGCCAGTATAAGGGAAACATCGTCATAAATGCCCGGAATGTAGGTCAGCTTTTCAAAATCGTGCCCCCAGATCACCGTATCAGGGATATTCTTTGCTACGCCCACCCCGATCATCAATTCATTCATTTCGCCCGGAGAATTCAAAAAGGGCCGGACATTGAACCTGCCGGGAGTGAAACAGTACACATTTTCCCCCACAAAGCGACCGTTCAGGTATACCCGGGTATGGTATTTGGCTTTCCCTATTTCCAGTTGAATCCGTTTCGGATAATCCTTTTCGATGGAAAATTTGGTTTTGTACCAGTAAACACCTTCGTCGTAATTACTGCTTGTATCGATAGCGGGAGTGGCCAGATCAACAAGCCCGGGTACAGGCACCCGGCTTTCAAACGAGGCTGGAATTTGAGGAAAGGAATCGGTTTTTGCAATCTCCCATTTGCCGTTCAGATCAATTTTCTCCCGGGAGTGTTCGGGCTGGCTGCAGCTTGCCAAGGCAACTGCCAGGATGAGTAGAAGAATTATGGGTTTGTTCAGTATTTTCATCCGATTAAAATTGTCCATATTTAAAGGCATCGTATGGAACTCGCATGCATTTTAATCATTCCCCTGGGGGTGAGTGTTTTACATGCTCGTTTCATTTTTGGTTTAAATATAGGATTTTTAACCAGAAATGAAGAATGAATAGGGGAGGGGGGCGTAAATTTTTACTACATTCATTACTGCCGGCATATCCGGAGATCCTGCTTTCCAGTCTGAAGAGCCATCAGTTAAGGCGGAGCAAAAAATGGTTTATTTTTTGATGATTTTGCAGACCTTTTTGTGTTTAGTATCTGGAGTAAACAGGCGCAGAAAATATGTTCCGGCTGCATAACCGCTCATGTCAATCTTTTTGATATTCGATGGCATCTCGGTTAGAATCAGTTTCCGGCCTGAAATGTCGGAAATTTCACAATGCAAAGGCCCATCTCCCCTTTGGATTACTTCTATTGTCAACAAAGTGCTGGCAGGATTGGGATAAACATTGATTGTAAAACCGGGGATCATCAGGTCCTGCACGGGAGTCGTCAACAAAAGGGGTTGGTGCATGCCCTGGGTCACGGTATTATTTGAACCCGTTAAGGTTTCAATGACCGGCTCTCCCAGGGTCCAGTCAACAAAAACTCCATTTACGGAACCACTGCCACCGGCGCTGGAAACCACTTTTTGGGCAAGAATTCCGGTGGCAAAGAAAAGGCCAAAACAAAAGAGAAAAATTGTTTTCATCATAATAATGGATATTGATTCACAAAAATTATATACGAATTTTTTGGCCTTCAGGTTTGAAAATCGTTTAACGGGTGACTATTTTTATAGAATACGTCCGTCGGGGAGCATATTATCAGGATGAAA
>JAGYMR010000025.1 GCA_018400515.1 Tangfeifania sp. | reverse complement strand
TGTAAGATATTGACTATAAGTAAAAGATAATCAGATATTTTGTGCCCAGAACAAGACTCGAACTTGCACGGGGATAATTCCCCACAAGGCCCTCAACCTTGCGTGTCTACCAATTCCACCACCTGGGCATTGTTTTCAAAAAACGTGCCTGCAAAATTATAAATTTTCCTGGAAACAGAAACAACCTTTTTGCTTTTAGCCCGAAAAATTCAGGAATTTTCCCTTTCCTTCCCAAAATTTCATTTTTCCCTTTCATACGCCTCCACGAACCGGGTATCGGTTATGATTCCCCCGCTGACCGTGAAAAAATAGCGTTCGGTTTTGGTGACTTTCGGGGTGATGACCGGATCGAGTGTAAATTCTCCCCGGTTGATCTCGGTGCTTTTCAGTTCTTCGGTCCGCTCAAAGATGTAAATTTTTTCCTGCTCCTTTTCGATAATGGTGACGGGCTCCCCGAAGGTCTTCCGGAGCACCTCCACGGGGCGTCCTTCAAATGTTTTCCTGAGCTGCCGGCCGGTGCCGCAGGCTACCAGAAACAGCAATACCAGTCCCCACAAAATATGCCTGTACATGTTTTCTCGCTTTTTCTTCAAAGTAACCGGATTTATTTCTATTCTGCCAAATATTTTCCCATTTTAACGACCGCTTTGTTGAAAACAAATCATGGTTTGCGGTTCCCTGAGGGTTGCTCCGGTTGATTATTTCCTATCTTTGTCCCGTGATTTAAAAGACTTTCATTACCAAAAGCGTGCTGCCAAATGATTCATTTTTTTAAAACGAAAAGCGAAAGCATTATCGCGGTGGATGCCCTTCTTCCGGTTAGCGGGGATGACAAAGAAAAGCTGACCTGGTTGTTTTCAGGGGCAGCGTACCTTCCTCAAAAACAGCTGGAAGGATGGTTTATTGGTCCCCGGAAAGAGATGCTCACCCCCTGGAGTACCAATGCAGTGGAGATCACGCAGAACATGGGGCTTAAAGGCATTATCCGCATGGAGGCATTTTTCCCGGCGGAAGATGAAAACGCGGCATTCGATCCCATGCTGCAGGCCCGGTACCTGGGACTCGGGCAGGATCTTTTTATTATTGATAAACAACCGGATCCCATTCTGGAGATTGATGACATTGCGCGCTATAACGAGGAGGAGGGGCTGGCACTGAGCAGGGAGGAGATCGATTACCTCAATTCAGTGGCTAAGGCCATGGGGCGGCCGCTGACCGACAGTGAGGTTTACGGGTTTGCCCAGGTGAACTCGGAACATTGTCGCCACAAGATATTTAACGGAACATTCATCATTGACGGAAAAGCGATGGAATCCTCGCTTTTTCAGATGATCAAAAAGACATCGCAGGAGAATCCCAACAAAATTGTATCGGCCTATAAAGACAATTGCTCCTTTGTTCAGGGGCCATTGGCGCAGCAGTTTGCTCCAAAAAGGCAGGACCGTCCTGATTTTTTTGAGGTAAAAGAGACGGAAACCGTACTCTCCCTGAAGGCGGAAACCCATAACTTTCCAACCACGGTGGAACCTTTCAATGGTGCTTCTACCGGCACGGGGGGCGAGATCCGCGACCGGATGGGCGGGGGAAGGGGCAGTTATCCCGTTGCCGGAACAGCTGTTTATATGACCTCCTACCCCCGGACCGAGGCAGGGCGTTCCTGGGAACAGGCCACGGAGCCGCGGGAATGGCTTTACCAAACCCCCGAGGATATCCTTATCAAAGCTTCTAACGGGGCCAGCGATTTTGGCAATAAGTTCGGCCAGCCACTCATTGCCGGCTCTGTTCTGACATTCGAGCATTTTGAGGCTTTTAAAAAATTTGGATACGATAAGGTGATTATGCTGGCCGGCGGGATCGGTTACGGAAATAAAAGAGACAGCCTCAAGGATGATCCTGAAAAAGGGGACCGGATCGTGCTGCTTGGAGGGGATAATTACCGCATCGGCATGGGGGGAGGCGCCGTATCCTCGGTGGCTACCGGCGAATTTGAGAATCACATTGAACTGAATGCCGTTCAGCGGGCCAACCCTGAAATGCAGAAAAGGGTGTACAATGCCATCCGTGCCCTGGGCGAATCAGATCACAATCCCATCATTTCCATTCATGACCACGGTGCCGGGGGGCATTTGAACTGCCTTTCGGAACTCGTGGAAACCACGGGCGGTAAAATCGATACCGCTAAACTGCCGGTGGGCGATCCCACGCTTTCGCAAAAGGAGATCATTGGCAACGAGTCGCAGGAACGCATGGGCCTTGTATTAAAACAGGAACATGTTGCCCTGCTGAAGCGGATTGCCAAACGCGAACGGGCACCGCTCTACGAGATTGGAGAAGCCACCGGGGATATGCAGTTTACCTTTGAGAATTCAAAAACCGGTGAGAAACCGATCGACTGGCAACTCGGATACATGTTCGGAAACCCGCCCCGGATGGTGCTGGAAGATACCGCTGTGGATACAGCATTTGATGAACTGGATTACGATCCTGCAACACCGGAGGATATGACTGAAAATGTTTTGCAGCTCGAATCTGTTGCCTGCAAGGACTGGCTGACCAACAAGGTGGACCGGTCGGTGACGGGCAGGATTGCCAAACAGCAGGGCGCCGGGGAACTCCAGCTTCCCCTGAACAACGCGGGAGTCATGGCCCTCGATTACCAGGGAAAAAGCGGGGTCGCCACCTCCATTGGCCATGCCCCGGTCGCAGGGCTGATCGATGCTTCCAAAGGATCGGTTCTCTCCATCGCCGAGGCACTGACCAACATCATCTGGGCACCGCTGACCGATCATATCCGCAGTGTTTCCCTGAGTGCCAACTGGATGTGGCCTGCTAAAAATCCGGGGGAAAATGCCCGCATCTACCGGGCCGTTCAGGCGGCCAGTGACTTTGCCTGTGCCCTGGGCATTAACATTCCCACGGGGAAAGACTCCATGTCGATGTCGCAAAAATACCGGGATGAGGTGGTCTATGCCCCCGGAACGGTCATTATCTCCGCTTCGGGGGAGGTGTCGGATGTCCGGAGAGTGGTGGAACCGGTCCTGGTCAACGACGAAACAAAGGAGCTTCTGTTCATCGACTTCTCTTTCGGCCCCCGCGCCCTGGGCGGCAGTGCTTTTGCCCAGTCGCTGAATAAAATCGGGAAAGAGGCCCCGGCTGTCTCCGATCCCGGAAAATTCGCAAACGCTTTTAATGCCGTTCAGGAACTGATTGAACAGGAGCTGATCCTTGCAGGACATGATATTGGTTCGGGCGGACTGATCACTTCCCTCCTGGAGATGTGTTTCAGTAATAAAAAGGGAGGGATGTACATCGACCTGGAGGCGTTTGAGGAACCGGATCCGGTGAAGATCCTTTTCAGCGAAAATCCGGGAATTATCATTCAGTGTGCCGACAATGCGGAAGTCCGGAAGCAACTGAATGAGAATGGGGTGGACTTCATCTCGCTGGGCTACCCGGTGCCTTACCGGAAACTGCGGGTATCGCATTCGGGGATGAAAACCGATTTTGATATCGATAGCCTGCGGGATCTTTGGTTTAAAACATCGTACCTGCTCGACCGGAAGCAAAGCGGTCCGGAATGGGCCCTGGCCCGGTTTGCAAATTATAAAAAACCGGGACTGGCGTATGACTTTAAAGGGTTTACCGGAAAACCAGGGGATCTGGGAATTGACTTCCGCCGCCGGGAACCTTCAGGCATAAAAGCTGCTATTATCCGGGAAAAAGGAGTGAACGGCGACCGGGAAATGGCTTATGCCATGTACCTCGCCGGCATGGATGTTAAAGATGTGCACATGACCGATCTGATCGCAGGACGGGAGACGCTGGAAGCGCTGAACATGATCGTTTTTGTGGGGGGCTTTTCCAATTCGGATGTGCTGGGTTCGGCCAAAGGATGGGCCGGGGCGTTCAAATACAACGCCAAAGCCCGGAGCGCCCTGGAAAATTTTTATCAGCGGAAAGATACCCTGAGCCTCGGTGTTTGCAATGGCTGTCAGCTGATGGTGGAACTGGGACTGGTTTATCCCGGGCACAGCACTCCTCCCCAAATGGAGCACAATGAATCAGGCAAGTTCGAATCCGCTTTTCTGAATGTGGACATTACACCAAACACCTCGGTCATGCTTGGAAACATGGAAGGGATGAAACTGGGCATCTGGGTGGCCCATGGCGAGGGAAAATTTTACCTTCCCCTGAATGAGCAGTCGTACCACATCCCGGTGAAATACAGCCACGATCACTATCCGGCCAATCCCAACGGATCGCATTACGCTGCAGCAGCTATTTGCTCAGAGGACGGACGCCACCTGGCTATGATGCCGCACCTCGAACGGGCCTTCTTTCCCTGGCAGTGGGGGCATTATCCCGCAGAACGGAAGAAAGATGTGCTGGCCCCGTGGATCAAAGCATTTGTCAATGCCCGCGATTGGATATCCGGGATCAACAGTTGATAAGGTGATTGCCCTGAAATCAAGGGGACGGGACGACCATTTTTTCGGCCAGATCCCCTGCTGCTTTTTCTCCTTTGAAGATTGCGACAATCTTTAAGGCAAAGTGAAGGGCAACACCGACTCCTTTTCCGGTGATGATCTGACCGTCTTTTTCAACCGGCTCGCCGGTCAGTTCTGCTCCCTTCACTTCGGCTTCAAATCCGGGAAAACAGGTGGCTTTTTTGCCTTCAAGAATGCCCAGATTACCAAAAACAATGGGCGCGGCACAAATAGCCCCCAGAAGTTTGCCTTTTTCGTTGAATTCCAGGATTTTTTCCCCAAGCCCGGAATGGGCTTTCAGATTTTTCGCCCCCGGCATTCCTCCCGGCAAAATAATCATGTCAACCGCATTGTAATCCACTTCTTCGAAAAGGGCATCGGCTGATATTTTGATCTGGTGCGATCCGGTCACCTCTCTTTTGTCGGTGACGGAGACAACCCGCACACGGAGGCCTGCTCTTCGCAATACATCAATGATGCTTATCGCTTCCGTTTCTTCGAATCCATCTGCCAGATGAACGGCAATCTGTTTCTCCATGGCAACTTTTTTTACAAAAATAAAAAAAAGATCTCCGAAACCGAAGACCTTTTCCCTTAATTGAATGATGGTATATTTTAGTTGTTTGCGTATTCCCGGAGGGACTTTTCCAGTTTCTTGCGGGTGAAGAAAATCCTGCTTTTAACTGTTCCAAGCGGAAGATCAAGCTCATCGGCGATCTCCTTGTACTTATACCCGTCTAAAAACATGGTGAAGGGGATGCGGTATTCATCTTCCAGCGAGTCAATGTAACTGTGGATCTCTTTGGTGCTGTAAAATGAGTCGGGCGACGGATAAACCTTATCTTTTGAGAACAAAAGGTGGAAATCGTTGTTTGAATCCTCAAAGGTGTTCCTGGTTTTGACATTCCGGCGGTAATCATTGATGAACGTGTTCTTCATGATCGTGTAGATCCACGCTTTGAAATTGGTGTTCTCCCTGAATTTATCCCTGTAGGTCAGGGCTTTCAGCATGGTTTCCTGCAACAGGTCGTCGGCACGCTCTGTGTCTGAAGTCAGACTGAGTGCGTAATAGTGCAACTTGTCTTTTATCCCGAGAAGTTCGTTGTTAAATTGAATTTGTGTCATGGCATTTCTATTTATTTGTTTAACTTTTTTAAATTTTGTTGATACAAATATACGGTTCATTGAACAAACAAAAAAGATTTTAAGCTCTTTTGATAGTTGATTTTCTCTATAATCCATAAAGAATCCTTATGACCCCGGGTTTTTTATTTTTATTCGTTATATATTTGCGCCGCATAGCGGACCGATGGAAAAAAAGAATAAAAGCAAAGCGAAGCAGCCACTGCTTGTATTCAGGCGGTGGGGAAGGAAAAATTACTCCCTGTTTTCCACGTTAAAAAGGGTGGTAAAAATATCGGTACTCTCCTTTGCTTATTTTGTTGTTGTCCCGGTTGCTCCCCGGGCTCAGGAGTCCGATACTACCGGGGTGCAAATGCAGTTTGACCTGGAGGAGGTGCAGGTTTCGGGGCGGGAAGCCCCGGAGCTCTACAGCCGGATGGTCCGTGTAATCCATGTCATTGATTCCGCCTCGATAGCGCAGGCACCTGCAGCGAGTGTGCAGGATTTGCTGGAGTACCTGGCTGCGGCCGATATCCGGACAAGGGGGGCGGAAGGTGTGCAGGCCGATGTGGGAATCAGGGGCGGCACTTTTGATCAGACCCTTGTTTTACTGAACGGGATAAACATATCCGATCCGCAATCGGGGCATCACAATTTAAATCTGCCGGTCAGTTTATCCCAGATTGAGCGCATTGAGGTTCTGGAGGGGCCCGCGGCCAGGATATACGGGGCAAGTGCATTTTCAGGAGCCCTCAATATTGTTACCCGGCAGCCGGCCGGCCAAAAAGCCACCCTGGATATTGGAGGGGGGAGTTACGGCTATTTTAACGGCCATTTTTCGGGCAGCTTTCAAACAGGAAATGTGAAGCACCTTGTTGCCGGAAACCGCAAACGGTCGGACGGCTACATCGAAAATACCGATTTTAAAAATTCCGGCCTTTTTTATACCAATACTTATCAATCGGAAAAAGGGAAATTTTCCTTTCAGTGGGGACATTCCCGGAAATCATTCGGAGCCAATCAGTTTTATACGCCCAAATACCCCAATCAATTCGAAGAAATCGCGGTCATGTTTACCTCTGCCCGCTGGGAATCTGCTTTGCCAATGCATTTCACCCCGTCTGTATACTGGCGCAGGCACTCCGATGTGTTTATGCTTTTCCGGGAAGATCCTCCGGAATGGTATAACACGCACAATTATCACCGCACCGATGCCTGGGGAGCATCCCTCCATTCCTGGTTCCGCCACGGGACCGGAAAAACAGCCTTTGGGGCGGAATTTCGCTCGGAGGGCATATTGAGCAATGTCCTGGGCGAACCGCTGGCAAGGCCTGTCAAAATACCGGGAAAATCCGCGCTCTTCACGCATTCATCGCGCCGGACCATCACCTCCCTTTTTGTGGACCATCATTATACGTTGCACGCTTTTTCCTTCACCGCAGGGATCATGGCAGCTCATCTTTCCGGAAGGGGGGCCGGGTGGAACTTTTTCCCGGGGATCGACGCCGGCTATTCCCTGACCCGGCAGGTTAAACTGGTTGCATCCTTCAATACCTCCATGCGAATCCCGACGTTTACCGATCTCTATTATTCAGGGCCGGTAAATGTGGGAAATCCGGAGCTGGAACCTGAAAAATCCATGACCCTGGAAGGGGGAGTAAAGGTGGAAAAGCAATTTTTTTCGGGACATTTCATTGTCTTTTCCAGAAAAGGGAAAAACATGATCGACTGGGTAAAGCAAAGCAGCGATGATTTGTGGAGGGCTCAAAATCATACCGGGATCAACAGTTATGGGGCAGAGATTCGTTGGCGGTTCTCCCCTGCGAAAAAGTGGGGGGGCAAATGGCCTGAAAAGCTGGGAATGGGTTATTATTACAATCATCAGAAAAAAGAAAGTCCGGGAATGATCTCGCATTATGTGCTCGATAATCTGAGGCATAAGCTGGTGGTATCGCTGACCCAGCCATTAACAAAAAATATTTCGGTGGATTTGCGGGGGATTCTCAAAGACCGGGACGGAACCTTTTCCCGGTTTGAGAAGGGCACTCCGGTGGGTGAGGTCCCTTACCAGACCTATTTCTTATTGGACGGAAAAATTTTTTATGCCGCTCAAAACCTCCAGGTTTTTGTTTCAGGCAGCAACCTGCTCGACCGTGAATATTTCGATCTGGGAAATGTCATTCAGCCCGGAAGATGGGTCAAGGCCGGTATTTCTTACCGTTTCAATTTTCAGTGAACTTTGTTTTCCGGCATTGGCAAAAATTGTATATTCGCCCAAAAAAGATACTCATGTTAAAAGGGATATTAGCCATTTCAGGACAATCAGGCCTGTTTAAACTTCTGACAGAATCAAAAAACAATATTATTGTTGAGTCGCTCGAAACCGGAAAACGGATGCCCGCCCATTCAACTTCCAGAATCTCCTCGCTGGAAGATATCTCCATCTTCACTGAATCGGATGATGTGCCCTTAAAGGATGTCTTCAAGGCGATTTATGAAAAAGAGGAGGGCGGAGCCGCTATAAGTCATAAGTCTCCACCGAAACAGCTGAAAGCCTATTTCAGTGAAATTTTACCGGAATATGACCGCCAACGCGTTTATGTTTCAGACATCAAAAAGGTAATGCTTTGGTACAACATCCTGCAGGAAAAAGAGATGCTTGATTTTTCTGAAACCGGTGAAGGGGAGGATGTAGCCGGCGACTAGCGGAGTTTCAGGGGACTATAAAAATAGCGGCCCGGAGGGTTTTCTTTGCAGGTATTATCATAAAATAGCGGAATCTTAGCTTTTTTATGAAAGAAATATTTAAATTTGTTAAAAAATCAGGAATGGATTCGCATTTTAAGCCTGTAACTCTTTTGCAAGGTGGAAATTAATTGTTAAATTGGTTGCAAAGATTATTTATACTTCAAAAAAAACATGATTATGAAAAAATTTACGCTATTCTTTTTGTCCCTTGTTTTTGTGGGGTCTGTGTTTGCCCAGAATGCAGATAAAAAATGGGCTATTGGGTTAGGTCCCGGAATTTACAACAATATGGATAAGGAGGAGACCAACTTCCTTGGCGAATTTTACCTCAGCCGTTACCTCAGCCCCACCTTTGATTTAATGTTAAAAACCGATGTTGGTTTTATTGAAGAAGGGGTTGATTTTGTGAACCCCTGGCTTAACCTCCGGTTGAAATTTTTCAACGGGAAAATT
Source organism: Tangfeifania sp. (assembly GCA_018400515.1). The sequence continues at coordinate 11,301 of JAGYMR010000025.1, read as the reverse complement.
TTATCTGAAACAAGTGCTGTGCAGCCTTATCTGTACGGCGGTGTCGGCAATCTTTGGGATAATCATGAATCGGGGATTAACTTCAATGCCGGTCTTGGTTCCAAGTTCCCGCTCAGCCCGAGTACTTCCCTTTATCTTGAAGCCGGCTACAAGAGTGCAATTGAAGGCTGGCGGTACAATGACGTCGGGGAATCCATGACCGTGAATGATGACTTTCTGAAGGTCTCCGGAATCATTGAGTTTGCCCTGGGGGCTGCCAAAGATTCTGATGGCGACGGCGTACCTGACAGGAAAGATGATTGTCCGGATACCCCTCCGGGTGTTGAAGTGGATGAGAATGGCTGTCCGCTCGACCGCGACGGCGATGGCGTTCCGGATTATAAAGACGATTGTCCGGATACTCCCGGTGACCCGGATTACAATGGTTGCCCGGATACCGACGGCGACGGCATTCCCGATAAAGATGATGAATGTCCCGATACTCCGGGGTTAGCTAAATTTGACGGCTGTCCCGATTCCGATGGCGACGGCGTTCCGGATAATAAGGATCAGTGTCCCGATACTCCGGCCGGTTGTCCTGTCGATGAAAACGGATGTGCCCTCGATTCCGATGGTGACGGCGTCATCGATTGTGAAGACAGGTGCCCCAATGAACCGGGACCCGCATCTAACGACGGCTGTCCCGACTGGGAAGAACTGAAATTTAAACCGACCATCTATTTTGATTTCGATAAGTCCGAGTTGCGCCCTGAAGGGAAAGAAAAACTGGATAAAGTAATCAATACCCTGAGCGAAAGTAAAGAGTATGAGATCGTTGTGGAAGGACATACCTGCAATATCGGTACTGAAAAGTACAACATGGGCCTTTCAGAAAGAAGAGCAGAGGCCGTTGTTAAATACATGCTTTCAAAAGGTATTAACAATGCGTATGTTGGTTCCAACTACTACGGCGAAACCGATCCTGCCGTTCCCAATACCTCCATTAAAAACAGGCGACTGAACCGCAGGGTTGAGTTTGAAGAGGCCAGAATAAGAAAATAGGATCATTATTTTAATGCCAATAAAAAAACCTTGCCTCCGGGCAGGGTTTTTTTTTGGCTGATGCCTTTCTACAGCGGAATTTCTTATATTTGTCGCTCCAAAAAATGCTGTTACAATGACCATTGAAAAAATAATTCATTCCGCCGTTTCAGGGATCCTTCAAAAAATTTACCGGTTCGATGCCCCGGAAAGTGCCATTCAGATTCAAAATACCCGCAAAGATTTTGAGGGCGATATCACCCTTGTGGTGTTCCCTTTTCTCCGTTATTCAAAAAAGCCGCCGGAAGAGACCGCCAGGGAGATCGGAGATCATCTGAAGTCGGAGGTGGCTTTTGTCGAATCTTTTAATGTGATCAAAGGTTTTCTGAATCTGGTTATAAGCCGCAAATACTGGGTGGAGGTCCTGATGGAGGCCTGCAGGGATGAAAATTATGGAATACAAACTGCCGGCGAACACTCCCCGCTGATGATGGTGGAATATTCATCGCCCAATACCAATAAACCCCTGCACCTGGGACATATCAGGAATAATCTTCTGGGGTATGCCGTTTCCGAGATTCAGAAAGCGAACGGTTACCGGGTGGTGAAAACAAACATCGTAAACGACCGGGGGATCCATATTTGTAAATCGATGGTTGCCTGGAAGAAATGGGGCGGGGGCAAAACGCCCCGCAGTGCCGGAATGAAGGGCGACCACTTCGTGGGGTCTTTGTATGTTGAATTCAACAAACACTACCAGGAGGAAATTGATACACTTACAGGCCAGGGCTACTCACGCGAGGAAGCTGAAAAGCGGGCACCCTCCATTCTGGAAGCCCGGGAGATGTTGCGGAGATGGGAGGCACGCGATCCCGAGACCGTTGAGCTGTGGAAGACCATGAACAACTGGGTCTACGAAGGATTCGATGCCACCTACCGCCGGCTGGGAGTTGATTTTGATAAAATTTATTATGAGTCGGATACCTACCTGGAGGGGAAAAAGGAGGTATTGCGGGGCGTCAAAGAAGGGATCTTTGTGCAGGAAGCAGATCAATCGGTGTGGGCTGATCTGACCGGAGAAAACCTCGACCGGAAAATTCTCCTGCGCAGTGACGGAACATCGGTATATATGACACAGGACATCGGAACAGCCAAAATGCGCTTCGATGACTACTCCATTGATAAAATGGTATATGTGGTTGGTAACGAGCAAATTTATCATTTTCAGGTTCTTGCCGTGTTGCTGGACAAACTGGGTTTTGAATGGGGAAAAGACCTTTTTCACTTTTCGTATGGGATGGTAGAGCTGCCTTCCGGAAAAATGAAATCCCGGGAGGGAACGGTCGTAGACGCCGATGATTTGATGGAGGAGATGGTGGAAGTTGCCGCACGTATGGCTGAGGAATTGGGTAAACTTGATTCCCTGACCCCCGGAGAAAAACAGCGGACCATCGAGGTCATTGCCCTGGGTGCCCTGAAATACTTCATTCTGAAGGTGGATCCCAAAAAGAATATGTTGTTTAATCCGGAGGAGTCCATCGATTTCAACGGAAATACCGGCCCTTTTATTCAATATACGTTTGCCCGCATTCAGTCGGTGTTGCGCAAGGCATCAGAGAACAACATACCCTTTCCTTCCGAAACGGATTCCTTGCAGGAAATTTCTGAAAAAGAGAAGTTGATTCTAAAAAGGATTGCCCTGTTCCCCGAAGTTGTCAGGGAAGCGGGCGCTGCATACAGCCCCGCTCTGATTGCCAATTTCTGTTATGAACTGGCCCGGGAATACAACCAGTTTTACCATGACCACTCCGTCTTAAGTGCAGGGGATACCGGCAAACGGGACTTCAGGATGCTTTTGTCCTTTGCCGCAGGAAAGGTGATTCAACGCGGAATGGGCCTTCTGGGCATCGAGTTGCCCGGTCGCATGTGACATCTTTTTCCCGGCCCCCCATCTTTCTCTTACCTTTTGTCCACCTCCGGAGCGTAATCTTCACAGGGGAAACAGCTTCGCTCCACCCAATGCTCCTATTTTAGCAGCAGTGATTCCGGGAATCTTCTCTTTTGGTGAGACCAGGAATTTCCGCACCTTCCGAAAACCGGGGGCTACCTTCCCGGAGTGAATGCTATACGGATTCCGGAAATAAAAATTTAAAAAATTGATTTCAATATTGATAAATAGATTGTATTTTTAGATATTGATTGTAATTCCTTGTATTTTAGTCCCATTTATCTCATTTTTGAAGGTACAGGTTTTTCATCGTTTTTATTTTTCCAAATGGAGGGTTACCTTTTTGAAATTAATCGAATTATATATATAGAAGAACATGAAAAGTTACAGTGATGAACAGATCCTTAAAGGGATATTGAGACATGATAATTTAATATTGCAGTATATCTATAAGCAATATTATTACAAAGTTAATTTCTTTATTAAGAGGAATAGTGGCAGTGAGGATGACGCAAATGATGTTTTTCAGGAGGCCATCATCGTTATTTACCGAAAATTAAAACAAAACGATCTGGTTTTCAAATCGAGTTCTTTTCAGGGTTATTTATTTTCTGTGTGCCGGTTCATTTGGCTGAAGCAGCTTGAAAAAAGGCGGATTGAGCGTGATAAAATTAACGACACCATTCCTTACCAGGAGGATCTTTACGACGAAAACCTGGTGGAACTGGTGGACAAAAATGAAAAGTACGGTTTATATCAGAAACATTTTAAGACCCTGAGTACAGATTGTCAAAAGCTTTTACAGTTGTTCTTTGAGAAAGTTCCGCTGAAGGAGATCGCCCGGCTGATGGGATACAAGGGAGAGAAATATGCGAAGAAGCGGAAATACAATTGCAAAGAGCTACTGATCAGCAGAATAAAGCAGGATACAGAATTTAAAAAAATACTTGAAGATGACACCTAAAACAAAGCTTTTTGAATGGATTGAGGATTATTGTTTGGATAATCTTGAAAAATTGGAAAAAGAGGAATTTGAAAACGAACTAAAAAAAAACAAGGAATTAAGAGAAGAATTAAAATTTGAAAAAGAGATCAAAGATGCGGTTACCGAAGAAGACATTCTTCATTTAAGGGAAAAACTCCGGAATGCTGCTGAAGGAAAAGCAGACAAAAAACAGGGCGCTGCATTTGATCTTTTTGAAGATTTCTCTGACATCCGCGAACTCACTTCTGCTGTTTCCCCCGAAGAACTCCTTGATTATTACGACGCGCTCCCCAAAGTCCACATCTACCAGCACGGACTTATCTCCAACGAGAACATTCACCATTTCTATAAAGAACAAAACCTTCCTGAAGAAGATGAGGAGTTTTCCTTTTCCGGAATGGAGGAGGATGCGGATTTTGAAGGGTTGGAAGAAGCACTTCTTGAGAAGGATATCATGGACCTCCGGGGAACGCTTTCCAGGGTATCAAAGTCCGTTCAGGTGCCTTTCTCCACCGAGGAAATTGATGCATACCTTCAGGGGGAATTATCTCCCGAAAAACGGGAAGCGTTCGAAAAGGAACTCAAGGTAAACCGCTTGCTGCAACGCGAGGTAAGAACACACAGTGAACTTGAGAATGCCCTTGAAGAGCTGGATGTTACCAGTCTCCGGGAAAAAATGTCGGATCTGATGAATGCGGAAACTTCCTGGAATGTCAGTGAAAAAGATATTGAAGATTTTATTGAGGAGGAGTTGGATGAAGATCGCGAGGAGGCTTTCCGGGCTGAATTTGAGGAAAATACGGATCTTAAAGCAGAGGTCGCCCTTCGTAAAAGCGTGAATGACTCCCTCGGGGAGCAGGATGTTATGCGTTTGAGGGATCAACTCCACCGGACAAGGGATGTTTTAAAGAGCAAGGAGATGAAATCCATCGTTCCGGATTCAAAAACATACAAGATGCACTGGTGGAAAGCCGGGGTGGCCATTGTCCTTATTTTATTTGCATTTTCCGGTGTCATTCGAAGTGAATTCGGCTCGGTTGACCGGCTGTACAATACCTACTACCAATCGCCTCAATGGTCTCCCCAGCGGTCGGTAGCGACAGGAGAAAATCACTTGCGGCAGGCGAATCTCTTTTTTACCCGCGGCGAATATGAAAAGGCCATTTCGCTTTACGACCGGGCCATTGAAAAAAACAGTGAAACATTTGTTTTCCGTTTTTATAAAGCCGCCAGTCTTCAAAATCTCGGAAAATACCGGGAGGCCATTCCTGAATACAATCAGGTAATCCGGCAGGGCGATAATATTTTTATTGAAGAGGCCGAATGGTACAGGAGTCTGTGTTACATGAAGGCAGGCGAAAATGAAAAAGCCCGGGAGCAGTTGCTGGCAATTATTGAAAGAAAAGGGTATTATGAAAGCGATGCCAAGGCCGTTCTCAGAAGGTTGCGGTACTCCTTCCGGTAGCCCTTTCCCGGGATCCCGGTTTCATTTCACCGGTGTAAAAAAAGAATCATTCAAAAAGTGTTATCTGTCATACGTTCTTCTGACATCCTAAAAAATAAAATGTAAACTTGAGAACCACACATTCTTTTACATTTTATGACGCCTGGATCCTTCATATTTTTTTAAATAAAGCAGGGGATTTTTCAGGCAAAACACGGCTGAAAGCAGATACAATTCGTGAATTATACGGGTTGGACCTTTCATTTACGAAAAGAACAAAAAGTTAAACGGGAAAACACACACATGCTATTTTGTTTGCTTTTTGTTATGGCGCCTTCTTGATATTTGCAGGGTTTGGTCTATGGCGATTCCCAGCAGGGCAAGGATCAGGAGACCAAAGAAATAAAGGTCGTGGCTTTGGTAGAGCGGCGCGGGGGCACCGATGCTCACATAACCCAGCCAGTAATGGGGATGGGCCATGCGGGGATTGGCTTCTTCCAGGTAGCTTAACTTTGCCTTTCTCAACGCTTCCGGAACCGGTTCCCCTTTTTTAAGGTGTTTGTAAAATGAACTCATGATTGCTGTTCCGGCATTATCTTCCACTTCCCATTGGGTCATAACAATGGAGGGGCATCCGGCATATAAAAATCCCCGGGCAAGGCTCATCACACCCGCTCCTTTTTGTAATTTTCCACTTCCGGTATTACAGGCACTCAACACTGTAAGGCGGGCGTTCAGGTCCAGATTGTATATGTCTGCTGTGTTTAACCAGCCATCGTTTTCGCGGGTATCCCCCTTGCTATTTTGAGAAAATGCAAAACGCGAAAACGCAGGCAATGAATCGTTGATAAAAGCATGCATGGCCAAATGGATGATGTCATAATCCATGCTGTGTTTCCGGAAATTAGCCTCTGATGCTTCCGCTCCCCGGAAAAGCCGGGTCTTTACCTCCTCTGAAATTAAATTCACCTCCCGGCGAATGCCCGGCAAAGGAGTTAACCGAATCTCATCATGTTCAAATTTTATGGTGTCTGGCTCATAGTCAGGAGCAAAAGCCAATATGCGGTTCCTGGCTTTCCGGGAAGCTGGCTGGAACTTGTAAAGCAGATTGGCTGAGTAGGCATAGTTGATGGTATTGCTCCGGATCAGGTAGGGAAGCCGGTTAAACAGGATACGGGAGGAGGTGTCGGGCAGCGATTCCAGCAGCGCTTCAAATGCCAGGTAGTTTAATTTCCCGTCGGGAATGATGGTTATTTTTTTATTTTTTATCTGTTCATCGTAGGGAGCGATCAGTTTTTTATATAAATAATGGGCCGCCATGCAAAACCCTTTGGCATCTTTTTGCCGGGTAAACAAAAAGTCGGTATTGGACATGAAACGGTAGGTCTTCTCAATGGAACAGAGGAAGGCTGAATCAATGGGATGTTTTTGGAAACGGCTTTTTTGAGGCGTGATGAAAAAACTGTAAAGAGTGGGAATTGAATCGGTTTCATCAAGCACGTACTCAATGATCGCTTCGTCGCTTTTCATTTTTTCCTGAATGCCGGGAATACCGGTCCCCTCTTCCGAATATTTCAGCTGGTAAAAGTCACTGTAGTTTTTCTCCAAATATTGATTCAATGCTTCCCGCTGTTTTTTCAGGTGAAAAAGGACGGAATCGATGCGGGCAATTTGTGCAGGATTCGGATCCTCCGAGGAGGTTAACTGATATCGCTTTTCGTTGTTGGAAGTGATCTGAAAATTGAGGCTCTTTTCATGTTCGGTCAGGCTGTCAGGAATAAGGCTGTTTTCTTTGGCCATCTGGTCGGTTATCCTGTCAAAAACGGAGCTGGATTTCATCCGGTCGGCATTGGAAAATGCCAATTGGGCGATCTTCGGGTCCTCATTTATTTTAAACGCTTTGTAAGCAGTGTGAATGATGTTATGGAAGGTGGCCTCTTCAAGCGCACTTAACTGGATCTTGCTCTCATCAGAATAAATTTCCCGACGGGCCTGGCGGATCAGCCCGGAGGTTACTTTATAATAATCGAGGGCACAGGAAAGCGATTGTTTATAATGTTTTTGTTTGGTCTCTTCAAAAACCATGGCTATTTGGTGGTAAGTGTCGGCAATCATTTTCAAAAATTCCAGCGATTGTGTTAAGGAGAGGCTTTGGCCGGCATTCACCAGGCTGTCGGAAAGTGCGGTCATGTCAAAATTCAGCGCTTTTAATCCCTTTTTATAGCACGCAATGGACTCCTCCAGGTTTTTTGATTTTTGAGCCCTGAAATCTTCTAAATCCCTTGTGTTCACATTCAGATATTCGTAAAAACTTCCCCGCGTTTTGTAATACAGGGCTAAAATTGATCCCTCCTCCATTTCATTTTTTTCAAATAATCCGTATGCTTTATTCAAAACCGCTTCGGCCCGGTCAAAATTGTTTGCCGAGATTAAGAACGTGGCAAAATTCAGGTACTCGAAAACGACATTGATATTGGTCTCCGAATAATAGTTTTCGGCCGCTTTGATTGCATCCAGGTAGCTTTGATAAGCTTTTTCTGTTTCATCCAGCTCCTGAAGGGCTGCAGCCTTCAGGCTTAAAAAATATATTTTGGTATCGGGATAAGCCCGGGGTAAATTTTCTTCAATGATTTGCAGGGTTTTTGAATAGTTACTCAATTCGTAGTTGATGTTGGCCATGTTGTAGTAGATATCAGCCACCCCGGGGAGATCGACCTCCGGTTGTTTAAAATAGATTTCCATGGCCCTGTTATAGTAATCCAGTGCGCTGGGGTAATTGATTTTGTTTTTGTATAGATTTCCAATGTTATTGTAGAGCCTGGCTATTCGCAGTTCGTTGTTTTGGTAATCGTTGTGGTACGATTTTTCAGCCCGGAGGTAATGATCAATGGCTTTGTCGAAATCACCCAGATTTTTATAGTTTACACCCAGTGCATTATGGGCAATGGCCACATCGTTGCTGCTGTCTCCAAAGATTTCTTTTCTGATTTTCAGGGATGCTTTAAATGTATCGATGGCTGCGCTGTAGTTGGCCTCCCGGGTTAAATCGACTCCTTTGTTGTAGAGCATCCTCGACCGAAGGCTGTCTTCTTTAAAGCTTTGAATATTCGCAGTGAGTGTTGTTGTTGCCAGAATGATGAAAAAAATGGCCGTTCCTGTTTTTTTTATCATCGCATCTGAATTTTTCCTGTGTAAAGGCATGCAAATGAAAAATTTTTTAACCTGCCTTTTCCCGTCCTCCGGAAAATCCTTTGGGCGCGGAATGTATGATCCCGGCGGGTACGGACAGTCATTTACTGCAAAAATAATCAATAAAACACAGATAAAATGCTTTAGAGGGAATTTTACTTTAAAATCTTGTTATTGAGATGATTTAAAGCACCGGAAAGTGAGCATTCGGGCATTTCTGAAAAATTTTTTGCTTCCGGGGGGTTACCTTTTTTTCCTTTGGGGAATATATAAGTAGAATGTGTGTTTTTCAAGTTTAACGATTTAAAATTTTTAGTGATGAAAGGTTTTTTTAACAATACAGAAGAAAAAAGGGATTTCAATTTTTTTGAAGCTTTAACAACCAATGAAATGTTTCAGGTACGTGGTGGTGGTGATTTAAAACCGGCAAGCCGTGATAAAGACCTTCTGGAAGCTGAAAATGAATAATATTTGTCCTCAATCTTTTCCCCACTAAATGCTGAGAAAAATGATGTGGTGTTTTCTATGGTGTAAGCATTACTGGTTTTTTCTTTTTCCCTTGAACAGAGGGTAGCAAACAAACAAACACTTCAAAGCCCCGTTATAGAGCTCCATCTTGCGGGCAGGTTTCAGCCCAATATTTTTTAAATTGTCTCCCAAAGTAGACAAGATCCATGCGGTATTTCCGGCGAACCGGTGTTTAAGCCGTTCACCGATCATGCTGTACAACCGCTGAATATTCTCTTCTTTTAACCGTTCCCCGTAGGGGGGATTCATCATGATGACAGCATTGTTGCTGTTGATATTCAAATCTTCCAAACCGCAGCCCTGAAATTCGATGGAAGAAAAAACCCGGGCCCGGCGGGCATTTGTTTTTGCTGTAAGGATGGCTTCTTCAGATACATCGGCAGCAATAATTTTTTTGGAAAAGGATTTTTGGGGCCGCTCATTTTTTATTTTCTCAAAAAGTTCCGGATGATACCCGGGCCAGTTCATAAAGGCAAAGGTTTTTCTGAACCTTCCCGGGGCGATATCCTGTGCGATGAGGGCGGCCTCGATCGGGAGGGTTCCCGAACCGCACATGGGGTCGATAAAATCGGTGTCTCCCTTCCATTCTGCGGTCAGGATCATCCCTGCCGCCAGCACTTCACTGAGGGGGGCTTCTCCCTGCCGTACCCGGTAGCCTCTTTTATGCAGGGATTCTCCCGAACTGTCGCTGGAAACACTGCAGCTGTTTCCGCTAATGTGAACATGGATAACGATTTCAGGGTTTTGGGGATCCACGTTGGGCCTTTTTCCGGTTTTTTCCCTGAAATGGTCGACCACGGCATCTTTGACCTTTAGTGAAGCGAACATGGAATTATTGAACGCCTCTGAATGGACAACCGTGCTTTTTACCGCAAAGTCCTGATGGATATTGAGGTGCCTTTCCCAGTTTATTTGTTTGCATTTCAGGTAAAACTGGTCCACATCCTTAAAACGGAACCGGTCAATCTCCTTTAGAACCCGTAGAGCTGTCCGCAGGTAATAATTGGACCGGTAAATGACTTTCAGGTCCCCTTCATAATAAACCGCCCGGCGGCCCTGTTTTACATTGCGTCCGCCGATTTGGTTTATTTCACCAGCAAGAACGGGTTCCAGTCCGGCAAATGTTTTCGCTATCAGTTGATAATTTTCCACGTTTTTGCAATTTTAGATTCCGGAACCATCGGCAAAGGTGGATCCTTTGGGCCGGTTTTGAATGATTCTTGAATGTGGGGGGATGTTGCGCGTGATCCATACGTTCCCGCCGATGGTCGATTGCCGTCCAATAGTTACGCGACCGAGGATGGTGGCCCCGGAATAAATCACCACATCATCTTCAACAATCGGATGCCTGGGAATGCCTTTGATCGGGTTTCCATCTTCATCGACCGGAAAGCTTTTGGCACCGAGGGTTACCCCCTGGTAGATCTTCACATTGTTCCCGATAATGCTGGTGGATCCGATCACCACACCCGTTCCGTGATCAATGGTGAAATTTTCACCGATCCGGGCGCGGGGATGAATGTCAATGCCCGTTTCACTGTGAGCCATTTCAGTGATAAAGCGGGGGATCAGGGGGACATCCAGTTCAAGGAGCTTATGGGCCATCCGGTAATTCGTGATCGCTCTGATCCCCGGATAGCAAAAAATGACCTCCCCGAGATTCCGGGCTGCCGGATCATTAATATAGGTGGCATTCACATCAGCTACGAGTTTGCGACGGATCTCAGGGAGTTCCCCGATAAAGTCCACCGCAATCTCTTTTGCTTTTTCGGTGTGCCGTTTCACTTTGTCCTTTTTTTTCTCCTGGCATTCGAAACACATGCCGGCCAGGATTTCCCGGCTCAGCAATTCGTGCAGTTCATCCACATACACCCCCATGTAGTGCCGTGTGGTGTTGGGCCTGAGGGAGGTGTTGCCAAAATATCCGGGGAAAATGATCTCCCGGACCAGGTCGATTACTTTCCGGAGTTTTTCAATCGAGGGCAAGGGTTCCCCCAGCCGGTGTTCATGACAAACAAGGTTATACGAATCGGCATCACTAAGTGCTGCGACGGTCTTTGTGATCTTATTGTCAAAATCTTTTCCTGTCATCGTGTGATCTTTTTGGTTGCTTTATCTGATTGTAATAAAATTTTTATCTGGTAAGTTAATTAAAAAAAAATTATTCGTTGGCAGAGGATTCAAGCA
>JAGYMR010000249.1 GCA_018400515.1 Tangfeifania sp. | reverse complement strand
TTTCCTTTACATCGAAAAAATATGTGGCTGAAGGTTTCAAGTATTATTCTCAGAAATAAGACGCTTCTGATCAGTATTTTATTAGTCATTACGGTATTTTTTGGCTTTCACGCCCGCAATGTGGAAATGTCGTATGAATATGCCCTTTTGCTTCCCAAAAAAGATCAGGCCTATAAGGATTATCGGGAATTTGTGAATATTTTCGGCGAAGAGGGCAATTTAATCATTATTGGCCTGCAAGATAGTGCCTTTTTTCAGAAGGAGCGTTTCAGGGAGTGGAAAAAGCTGGGCAATGAACTTTCGAACGTCGAAGGCGTGGAGGACCTTCTTTCGGTATCAAACACTTACAACCTGGAAAAAAACACCGACAAACGAACCTTTGAGATAAAAAAAATTTTCCCCGATTCCATCAGCAGTCAGGCCGAACTTGACAGCCTGGCAGCAGAGTTTAAAAGCCTGCCTTTCTACAAAAAAACGGTCTACAACCCGGAGAATAATACATACCTGCTTGCCATCACGGTAAACAAGGATAAGATGTTAACCCATGAGCGGGAGAAGATGGTCAAATCGATTCAGTCAATCTGCCGGCAATTTGAAGAAACCCGGAATATAAAGCTCCGCTACTCGGGATTACCCTATATCCGGGTGGTCAATGCCATTAAGATCCGGGAAGAGATCTATCTGTTCAGTGTGCTGGCCCTGGCCATCTGCATTGTTGTTCTCTTTCTTTTCTTCCGCTCATTCAAAGCTGTTTTCTTCCCGGTACTGATCGTATTGACCGGTGTCATCTGGGCCATGGGCATGCTTTCCCTGTTTGGGTACAAAATAACCATCCTCACCGGAATGATCCCGCCCCTTCTGATTGTCATAGGCATTCCCAACAGCATATACATGCTGAATAAATTTCATCATGAATATGTAAGCCATGGCAATAAAGTAAAGGCTTTGCAGCGGGTGATCATTAAAATAGGCAATGCGACCTTCCTGACAAATCTAACGACAGCGGCGGGGTTTGCCACCTTTATCATCGTAAAAAGTGACATCCTTAAACAATTCGGAATCATTGCCTCGCTCAATATCATGGGCTTATTTGTATTGTCGTTGCTGCTCATTCCCACCATCTTCAGTTTCATCGGGCCGCCTTCATCAAAACATGTCAGCCACTTGAATAACCGCCTGGTAAAGAACATTATCCGCAAGCTGGTGGGCATTACCGAACACTACCGCATTACCGTTTATATTGCCACACTTGCCATTCTGGGGGCCGGGATTTACGGGATTACCCTGATGAAAAGCTCGGGCTATATGGTCGATGACATACCTGAAAGCGATCCCATCTACAAAGACCTGAAATTTTTCGAATCCAATTTTGACGGCATCATGCCCCTCGAGATCATGGTAGACACCAAAAGACCCGGGGGGGTGATGCAGCTGAGGACGTTTAATAAAATGGACCAGCTGGAAAAAAGGCTGGCCAAATACCCCCAGTTATCGTCCCCCCTTTCATTGCTCAACCTCTTAAAATTTTCCAAACAGGCGTTTTACAACGGCAACGAAAAATATTACAGCTTGCCCAATAGCCGGGAAAAGAACTTTATCCTTCAGTATGCCGATACAGGCAATAACGAAACAGGACTGCTCCATTCGTTCATTGACAGCTCCCGGCAGATCACGCGGATAAGCATCCGGATGAAAGATGCAGGCACCAATGAGATGGAAACATTGTACGAAGGGATCAGGGCGGACATCGATTCGGTTTTCACCTCCGGCCATTACGAGGTGACCGCAACAGGATCCAGCATCACCTTTTTTAAGGGAACCCAGTACCTTCTGCGAAACCTTTTTACCAGCCTGGGACTGGCAATCCTGTTGATTTCAATCTTTATGGCCATCATGTTCTCCTCGTGGCGAATGGTGCTGATGTCCTTAACTCCGAACGTGATTCCGCTGATCTTTACTGCAGCGATCATGGGATTTACCGGCATTCCGATCAAAGCTTCCACGATCCTGGTTTTCAGCATTGCCTTTGGAATTTCGGTGGATAATACCATCCATTTTCTGGCAAAATACCGCCAGGAACTGAAAGTCACCAACTGGGATATCCGGAGGTCTGTTGTAATGGCACTGAAAGAAACCGGGGTCAGCATGCTTTATACTTCGGTGGTCCTGTTTTTTGGGTTTGGCATTTTTGCCCTTTCAGGATTCGGTGGAACGGTCGCTATGGGTGTCCTGGTATCGCTGACCCTGCTGGTCGCCCTGAACTCCAATCTAATCCTGCTCCCCTCCCTGCTCATCAGTTTCGATAAGTTAACCACCACCCGGTCCTTCCAGGAACCACTGCTTCACATCTACAACGAAAATGAAGATATTGAAATGGAAGAATTAAAAATAAAAGAAAACAACCATAAATAAACATTTTCCCAATGGTTCCGATTGAAAAATTACAGGAAATGATAAACGCTGAAATTCACTCCGAATCGGCACGTTTATCAGAAAAAAGGCCGTTAAAACTTTATGCGCCGGTGGAGTATTCCCTCGGAATGGGCGGGAAAAGGCTGCGCCCTGTTTTATTGTTAATGGCTTATAACATGTTTTCCGGTGACATTGAGAAGGCGATGCCGGCAGCGTTGGCCATTGAATTTTTCCATAACTTTACCCTTTTGCACGACGACATCATGGATAAAGCCAACATGCGCCGGAATATGCCCACGGTTCATAAAAAGTTCAGCCCGAACAGCGCCATTCTTTCCGGCGATGCCATGGCATTCCTGTCTTACCGGTTTTTGACAAAATGCCCTGCGGAACATTTGCCTGCAATTACCCGTCTCTTTACGGAAACTGCGCTTGAAGTATGTGAAGGCCAGCAATACGACATGGATTTTGAAACACGCAGTGATGTTGCAGAAAATGAATACCTGGAAATGATCCGGCTAAAAACTGCTGTCCTGCTGGGTTGCAGTCTCAAAGCCGGGGCGATTCTTGGCGGCAGCTCCGCAGAAACAGCCCGCCAGCTTTATGAAATCGGGATCAACCTTGGAATGGCCTTTCAGTTGCAGGATGATTTCCTCGACACCTTCGGAAACCAGGAAACTTTTGGAAAAAAGATCGGAGGGGACATCGTGGCCAATAAAAAAACCTTCCTGCTGATAAAAGCACTGGAAAAAGCCTCCGCAGAACAAAAAAAAGGACTCAATTCCTGGATTACAAAAAAAACCTTCAACCCTTCCGAAAAAATCGCCGCCGTTTCCAAAATCTATAATCAACTGGAAATCAAAAATCTGACTGAAGAAAAGATCGATCGCTACTTTCATACTGCATCCCTTATGTTAGAGAACCTGCCGATGGAGCAAACCCAAAAATCCCACCTGAAAAAACTTAGTGACCGGATGCTGCGAAGAAACAGTTAAAAAATCAGATAAAAACACGAAAATGGAAGGAGGGATTCCAAAACAAGATTAATTTTGTTCATCGCAAAAAAAATCGGTATATTTTCGGGTTCTATTTAATTATCGGGAAAAAAGCTGGTCGCGGTGAAACCGGGAGAAAGTACCGTTTTTTATTCTCCTGTGGATCAATCCGCCGGGACTCGTTTCAACACTTAATAAACTTTTTCATCAATGGATCAAAGCAAAGGAAAAATCATTCAGGTCATCGGTCCGGTCGTTGACGTAAGTTTTGAGAACAGGGAAGAAAATGAACTTCCCTCCATTTACGATGCCCTTGAAATCAACCGTAAGGGGGGAAAAAAACTGATCATTGAATGCCAGCAACACATCGGTGAAAATACCATTCGCTGCATTGCCATGGATTCGACCGATGGTCTGACACGGGGAATGACCGTCACTCCCACCGGCAGCCCCATTATTATGCCCAAAGGCGAAGCTGCTCTTGGCCGGCTGATCAATGTGATTGGGAATTCTGTCGACGGGCTTGAAACTTTGCCAAAGGACGGCCAGCAGATCCATAATGTTCCTCCCAAATATGAAGAACTGACAACTGAAACCGAGATCCTCCATACAGGAATTAAAGTTATTGACCTGATTGAACCTTACGCCAAAGGAGGAAAGATTGGGCTTTTCGGCGGTGCCGGGGTCGGAAAAACCGTCCTTATTCAGGAACTGATCAATAATATTGCTTTGGCGCACAAGGGACTTTCTGTTTTTGCCGGCGTCGGGGAACGTACACGTGAAGGCAACGACCTTTTGCGCGAAATGATCGAAGCAGACATCGTCGACTATGGAGAA